>CAZXTW010000411.1:0-1884 GCA_964643525.1 uncultured Roseivirgaceae bacterium | reverse complement strand
GATGAATTCATCCGCAACAACATCATCCGCGCCCTCTAACTACCGTAATTCACCTGCTAATCTACCACGCATACTTCTAGACTCTAACTTCCAACCTCATCACTCATAATTCATAACTCATACTTCTTACAATAAACCTCATAATTCATAACTCATACTTCCTTCAATAAATCTCAACACTCATAATTCATAACTCTAACAATAAACCTCATAATTCATAACTCATACTTCTTACAATAAATCTCATCACTCATAATTCATAACTCATAATTCTCACACCCATCTTCTAAACATGAAACTACATCACCTCATCCTTTTCATCGCAATCGCTGCTACATTAAGTAGCTGCGCCTACAGCCCAGACTCAGCCTATGCACCAAAAACCGCGTTGGGTACAACTCAAAAAACAGTGCCAGAGCCGCAGTATACTTTAACCAAAGACCAAACCCATAACAAATTCAGCAGGGCCATTGCCCCTATACTCACCGTGCCATCTGGGGCGGTCATTGAGGCCTTTACTGAAGATGCCAGCGATGAGCAGTTCAAGTTCGACTCGCCGCTCACTGCCCTTGACCAACTAGACTTTGAGCCCATCCACCCACTCACAGGGCCTGTATTTGTTGAAGGGGCCCAGCCTGGCGATGTACTGAAAGTAACCCTGCATAAAATTGACCTGGTAAGCTGGGGGTGGAATGCCATCATCCCCAACTTTGGCTTTCTGGCCGATACCCTTTCTTTCAAATACCTGCGCACCTACCAGCTGGAACCGGGCCAGAAAACCGTAGCCTTTAACGACAGCATCAACATACCGCTCAGGCCCTTCCCGGGTGTGATGGGCGTGGCACCAGATACCGACAGCATGCTCAACACCATCCCCCCACGGGCCAACGGCGGCAATATGGACGACCCCAACATGCGCGAAGGCACCGTTGTGTACTTTCCTGTTTTTGTTGAAGGCGCCCTGTTTTCAATTGGCGATGGCCACGCCACACAAGGTCTGGGTGAAGTTTGCGGCACAGCCATTGAGGCCCCCATGCGTATAATTTACCAGGTAGAAGTAATTAAGGGCAGAACCATCAAAGAGCCCCAGTACGAAACTGATAGCTACTATGCCACCACCGGCTTTGCCCCAACCATTGACGAGGCCGCCAAAAAAGCTACCCTGTATATGGTACAGCATCTGCAACAGCAGCATGGCCTCAGCGGGCCCGAAGCCTATGCTTTATGCTCATTGGCTGGCGACTTAAAAATTGCAGAAGTGGTAGACCTGCCCAACATGCTTGTAACCATGCACATGCCCAAGACCGTCATCGGCCAATAATACCTGCCACAAGTGCCCCTCACAGAAATGATCATAACCCCCAACCTCTAATCTGCCTCATCATAATTCCTAACTACCAACCTCTAATCCCCAACATCATAACTCCTAACCCCCAACCTCTAATCTCCCACATCATAATTCCTCACTCATAACTCATAACTCATAACTCATAACTCCCTTCCTTGTACTATTCCGGAATACATCAATATTCAAAGGTAGTATCCGTGCGATAACAAGGGCCTTTGTACGCTCATGCTTCGATTATCCTTCGATTGGCCTATAGCTGTGGTAGCTTTTGAATCAATTGTTATATTCTAATAAACTGGCATGGCAAGCTATAGGTGGTAAGGGCACAAAAAAGTAAGTTGCTGTGTTAAAACTAATAAACACCAATGGGCTGAATAGTGTTTAATACATACCGTGAAACATTCTGTTATGAACAAAGTCCTAACCGCATTTTTATTATCAGTGACCCTGGCCAGTCTATTGATTCCTGCTACCGGGCAGGCACAAAGCAGGTACGACACCTTAACCCAAAAGCAGCGTTATGATATTTATGCTCG
>CAZXTW010000410.1:0-6031 GCA_964643525.1 uncultured Roseivirgaceae bacterium | reverse complement strand
GAAATGGAATACAACCATAACGGGTTGCACCATGGTGATATTCTAGTGTGCGAGAATACCAGTTTTGATCAAGATAAGATTAAAACCGGTAAGGTATATTTGGCCGTTACCAAACAGGAAATAAGTGTACGGCGCATCACCAGGGTGCAGGGCAATACTTATGAGTTTACAAGCGATGACCCCAATTATTTACCTACAGAACTACACCAGAATGAACTGCTTGAACTTTGGCGAGTTAGAGGCGCTTATAGCACTTATCTAAACCCGCCAAAGACTATAGAAGAAAAGGTGCTGCGTTTAGAAAAGGATTTATCAGAGCTTAGAAAGCACCTTAAACTTTAGTTTGTTGCATTACTCGCCCCTGGGTATAAGTCCGTTAGGAAAGTGAATTAAACTTTCACTTCCGTCTTTACTCACCGCAGCAACCCCAAACAGGAAATTGTCTATGACAATATTGTCAAGTGTTATGTCAACCTGCTTGCCCACCCATTTGCTCCATTGCCATTGTGGGGCGGTAGTCTCGCGCCAGTATACTTTATAGCCTGCCAGCTGTGCATCGTCTGAAAGCTGCCAGCGCAAACGAGTGCTGGGTTGCACTGCACCACCAATTTGTAATCCTTCTGGTGCCTGTGGTGCCCAGGCCAAACTGGCCAGTACTATGGCATTAACAGCGGTTAGTTTTTTGTTGTACTCAAAGTCTACGCCTTCAATTACATCACCATATTTAACGCCGTTTTCTTCGCGAATATCCTGATGCTGGCGATTGTAGTTTTCATGGGTTTCCATAATGCGTACCCCTGCAAAACCTGCGTCGTTAAATGGAGTATGATGCCCCCCCCTACCAAACCGGTCTAACCTGTAAATCATAATGGCTTTCAGGTTGGTCATATAAGTGTCGGTCATCCGGTGTACATACCGGGCCAGCTGTCGGGATATCCCGTCAACCTCACCACCAAAATAGCGGCGGCGGCGGCGCTGCTCTTCTGTTTCAGTTACTGGGGTAGGTTCAGAAAACACCCTGAAGGTGCTGTTATCAATTACCCCATCAATACCATGAATGTTGCCAATCATATCATTGTTAAGCACCCCAATAATATCCCAGCCCTGTTCTTTGGCATGCTGGGCTAAAAACTTGCCCCCAAAAAGGCCCTGTTCTTCACCAGAGAGGCCAACGTAAGCTATTGATACCGGGAATTTATACTTACTAAGCACCCTGGCAGCCTCAATTGCACCTGCCATACCACTGGCATTATCATTGGCACCAGGGGCATCAATTGTGGCGTTGGTAACATCTGTAGCCCGAGAGTCAATATCACCAGACATAATAATAAACCGGTTTGGATATAAGGTACCCAGTTGTACTGCCACTACGTTAACCACCCAGGTATCTGTTGGGATACGCCTTGATTCACCTGCTTTTACCAGCCCTTTTTGGTAAAATACATTTAAGCAGCCCTCACAGTTTTGTGCAATGGCTTCAAACTCTGTCTTAATCCATCGCCGAGCAGCACCTATGCCCCTAATATCAGACACAGTATCAGACAATGTATTTCTTGTACCAAAGTTGGCCAGGGTAGTGACATCCTTCTCAAGCCTTTGAGCTGATACCGCATTGATAATCTCATAAATTCGAGGGTCAGTTTGAGGTGGCGCTTGCTGGGCATTTGTTGTTGTATAGTACAACAATAACATCAGTACAACCACATGTTTAATCAATAAATGGTTGGGCATTGTATTTTGTATTGGATTAATGTAAAACAAAACAGGCCTAAGCTAAGCAAACCAAAATACTTTAGCTACATTTAAGGCCTTACTGTGCCTGGACTTTGAAAGTTAAGATAATACCCCTACCTTTACTTCGCGCTGTTTGATTATGGTAGTATTGAGATAAAACCATTTTGTAAGGGATATATTTATTAAGTCTTAGCATAATGATTTAAAGAAGCCATTTCTCCAGCAGTACTGTAAAGCTAATTTTATTTCTTATATCAATTATTCTATTTAATTATTCAAAATGAACATTTTTGTTGCCAAACTGAACTATCAGACCTCAAGTGATAGTCTGAGAGAGGCTTTCGAAGGTTTTGGTGAGGTTTCCTCAGCTAAAGTAATTTTCGACAAGTTTACTGAAAGATCTAAGGGCTATGGATTTGTGGAAATGCCTAACGACGATGAAGGTTATGAAGCTATTAACTCCCTAAACCAAACTGTTTTAGACGGAAATACCATAGTAGTAAAAAAGGCGAGGCCCAGAGGTGAAGGTGGTGATGATGGTGGCTATAACCGTGGTGGCGGTGGCTACAACCGCGGCGGCGGTGGCGGTGGCTACAACCGTGGCGGTGGCGGTGGCTACAACCGTGGTGGTGGCGGTGGCTACAACCGTGGTGGCGGCGGTGGCTACAACCGTGGCGGTGGCGGAGGTTATCGTGATGGCGGCGGCTATGGCGGCGGCGGTGGTTACGGTGGCGGTGGCGATAGCTACGGAAATGATGATTACAATAGCGGCTACGACAAAGGTGGTGGCAGTAACCCATACACCAGAGGTAATGATGATGGTGGTGGTTATGGTGATTACGGCGACTACAATAAAGAGTAGAACTAAACAATTGACATATATAGAGAACCGCTGCAGTAGCAGCGGTTTTTTTATGCCCAATTGCTGCCAGTTTTTGGTTTTACGGCGTTGGATTACGTCTGGTAAGGTTGTGTGCTCTATGTGATACAATTCAGATAAGCTTGCTTCGTTTTAATGGCATCTTTTAATACATTATATTTTTAGTAGGATGACCAACCTCAAGCAACAACTATACGAACTGGTACAACATCAAGTTATTGACGACTACACTGCCCTGCGTATAAAGGCATACTTCCAATCAAAGCCTGAGCACACCACAAAAACAGGTTAATAATAATTTTTTCAATCTTGGGCACGCTGCTGTGTAGCCTGGGTGTAGTTTTATTTATTGCCTATAACTGGACTGCACTGCCCCATACCTTGAAGTCCATATTGGCATTTTTACCATTGCTTGGTGCGCAGGCTTCGGGGGCTTACACCCTATGGTTTAAAAGCAGCAGCAAACTTTGACAGGAGTGTTCAGGTATTTTCTGGTTTTTAATGGTGCCCTCAAGCATGTCAATCATAGCACAGCTGTACCATTTGACTAATCCAATAGAAGAGTTTTTATTGGCATGGCTACTATTATGTACGCCCGTATTGTTCTCGTTGCGGTCAAACTCAGGGGCAATTCTGTTTATTGTTGTGTTAACCATTTTTGGTGTGCATACTGATATGTACTCAGTATTTGGGCATGGCTATGGTACCCCGTGGCACCTTACATCTATATCTTATTGGGTAATGTTTGCCATATATTTTTTCCATTATAGGTCTATCTGTACCAAAAGTAATAGTGCTACGGTATATGACCCAGTAGACCCAATTAGGGGCGGTATATTGCTCTTAACTTTAGGCAGTTTGACCTTACTACAACAACCCTACCCACCATAGTAGTACCTGTTAGTGACTTGTATGTTGAATTGGGTACTGACACAGCCGGGTATGCTATTACCACCGGAGTAGCACTACATATCAACAGGTTAGAGGCAGGCAAAACTTATATGCTGGCAAAAGTGGGCAGTATAGAGGTGCTAGACTCGATGCGAATTGAACAAAGGGTTAATATTGAGTTACCAGATTTAAATAAGTATTACCTTCAAGAAGATTTGGCCCTAAAGGCAGATAAGGTAATAGTAAGCAGAAGCTTTTTAGAAGCACATGAAGTATATGCCCTAGTCAATGTTTAGCAAGAAAAGTGTGTGCTTGAAAGGGTTGAGGTAGATGAGGTACCTCTTAAAGCGTTTCTGGCAGATTATGAATAAGAAAAGCGGATGACGTAGCATGCCCTCGATACATCAAAGGCGCTTTTTTAACAGCTATACCACTTAAACAGCTTTCCTAAGAGATAACTGCGTTTTTCTCTTTCGTTTGTGGTAGTAAAGGGATGGTAAATACAAAAGTACTTCCCTTACCCTCTTCACTAACAGCACTAATTTTACCTCCGTTTTTCTCTACAAACTCCCTGCTAATAATCAGCCCCAAACCTGTGCCTTGTTCATTCGAGGTACCCCTTGATGAAAAGGTTTCGGCACCAAATAGCCTATCAAGGCGTTCTTTTGAAATACCTTTACCATAATCTTTAACTGAAACCGTTACATAATTGCCTGTTTCTTTAGCTGCAATGTCAATCTGTGCATTCTTGACACTAAACTTAATGGCATTCGTTATTAAGTTTCGGAGCACAATTTTCATTATGTCAGGGTCAGCATAGGCTACCAAATCATTACTAAGCGCAGTTTTAAGTGTAAGCTGTTTCAGGTCGGCCATGGGCTTAACAGTTAAAATCACTTCTTCAAACAAAGTAGTGATATCTAATTGCTTAGCCCGTACTTCAATGCCCTGGCTGTGTTCATTTGCCCATGCCAGAATATTTTCTAAAAACAGAGAGGTATGGTCTACCTTTTCAGTAATCTCAACAGAAAGCTTTTTCACCTCTTCTTGAGTAAGGTGGCCAGAGCTAATCAGGTTTAATAGGGCCTTCATAGTCTGTAAAGGGTTGCGAACATCGTGCGAGATAATTGACAGCAGCTTATCCTTAACCTTATTGAGTTTTTCAAGCTCATCTTTTTGCTCGTTAATAGCGGTATTCTGGTGGCTTATTTCTGAATTTAGCTGTGCCAGCTGTTCGTTTTGGTCAAGTATTTCTTCCCTGCGCAGCTCTAGCTGTTCGTTTACTTTTTGCACATTTCTGCGTGAGCGGTATAATAGCACTGCTGTTGTAATGGCCCAAAATGCAATCAATACCAAGGCAAAAACGGCAAAGTACTGCTTTTGAATTAATGCCTCGTTGCCTTCGTTCTTCTCTTGCAACAAAGCATTTTCTCTTTCTTTTTTTTGGGTCTCGTATTTAGTCTGGTAATCTGCAATTTGCCGGGCTCGATCTTCATTAAAAACTTCATGCCTAATGGCTGAATACTTCTTATAGTTTTCAAGTGCTTGTGCAAACTCTTGCCTGGCAGAGTCTAGTCTTGAAAAACCCAAAAAAATGCCCATTTGTGTTTTCCTATCGCCTACTGCCTCACTGGTTTGAAGGGCCAGTTTGAAGTTATTCTCTGCCTTACGGTATTCATTAAGCAATATGTAGCTATCGCCAATACTTTTATAGGCCTTTGCAATACCAATCTGGTCATTGATATCAATACTTATATCTAAGGCCTGGTTATAATACAAAAGTGCGGTATCATATTGGCCTAACCTATTGGAAACACCGCCTTTATTTATGTATGCATCAATTAACCCCGAAGGTTCGCCCAGCTTTTGCCTTAAAGTGAGCGATTGATTAAAATAATACTCTGCACTATCATACTTAGCCTGGCTAAAAAAAACGGCACCTAAACTGTTATAGGCAAAGGCCTGCCCTTTTACGTCTGCTAATAGTTGATATATCTTTTTCTGTTCAGAAAATATCTCTTGTGCTTTGGCAAAGTTTTCCTGAACGAAGTGTATGCTACCCACATTACCCAAGGTAAGTGCCAAACCTGGCTGGTCACCAGTTTCTTCATAGATATTTACCGCATTCAAAAACTTTTCAAGGGCACGATCATACTCAGTACGTACATTATAAATTTCACCTAAATAATTCAGCACCTGTGCCTTCCGGTTTTGGTAGTCGCCACGGCTATATAAGTCTAAAGCTTCGTTAAGGTAAGTTATGGCGTCATTGTTGTTACCTTCTTTAATTGAAATTAACCCTAACAAGCTAAACGCATCGCCCCTACCCCGCCAATTATTAGCCACCTGATAAATCTCGTTGGCTTTGTATAAAAGTAACTTGGCACTATCAAACTTATTGGCGGTAAAGTAATACCTGGTAAGGGTTAAGTAGGCATTGGCCTGGCCAGGTTTGTATGCTAATTGTTTTGAAATTTGCAAAGCCTGTAGACCGTAGAACCAAGAGAAAGGTGCAGCAAACACAGA
>CAZXTW010000409.1:0-6031 GCA_964643525.1 uncultured Roseivirgaceae bacterium | reverse complement strand
CAACTACTGGTGTGTTTACTTTTGTTGCGGATGGTACATTAAAAAGCACCACTAGTAACGCAGGTGTAGTGGCAGAACAATACTTTGGTGATGCATTGGGTACTGCAACTAATCCAGTGTTTACTTTCTATGATGATACCAATACTGGTAACGGCAACGGCAATGGTAACGGTAACGGCAATTGCAACCCAAACTGCAACAGCTACCCGTGATGTACAATATTTGGCCAGTTTAAGGCCATACCAACAACAATACTACAAGGCAACCTGTATCAGGTTGCCTTTTTTCATATTGTGCGTGGCGGGGTTGGGTAAACTTCAATTTAGGTACCAATACTTATGTTAAGCCGGCGCGTTGTGTCACAACTTTGTGGTGAGCTTCAGGGCAAATATTGTATGCTTCAAGGCAAATAATGTGCGCCACTGAGCGATAGCAGTAAACAGACAACAACAACTTACCACAACATGAAAACAGTACAACAAACCATTGCCATGGCGGTGGTACTGGTATTGGCTTGCCTGGGCCGGCTCAATGCCAAAACCATTACCGTAAGCACTGAGCCAAATACCAGGGCCAGTTATTACCTGGCTGCCGGCCAGCCCTATGCTACCTTAAATGACCTGATTCAAAGCGCTGAAGTAGCAGCGGGCGATGAGGTGTGGCTATTGCCAGCATCTATCAAATATGGTGATGTAACCATTAACAAAGGCATTACCCTTACCGGCAACGGCCATTACTTTCAGCCACAAACGGGTAATGCCACCCTGGGCACTGTTTTGGCCTACAGCAGCAACATAACCATAAGCGGGGTGCAGCTGCACGCACTCAGGGTCAATGAGTCATCGGCCACACAGGTAACCAGCTTTTTGCTACACCAAAGCCATGTAACGGGCAGCATTACAGTGCAGTATACAGTAAACCAGGTGCACTTTGCTGGCAACCTCATTGCTGGCAACATTAGTGTGAGCGGTGGCAACGCACCGCAAACTGATGTTGTATTTAACAACAACCTTATTATGAACAATGCTGGCCTGAGCATACCTGCGGCCCATGCGGGTACTGACAAAACAGTATTGTTTGTAAACAACACTATAGTAGGCAACGGGTTTACCCAGGTAGCCCAGCAACACACCCAAAACACCCTGTTTGTGCGCAATGTGTTTGCCGGCTGGCAGTTTAATACGGCACATGTGCAGGGCAATACCTTTTACCACAATGTATTTACCACCATGGTGGCCATACCGGTCGGCAATACAGGCAGTGCGGCAGATAATAGGCTTGGCACTGCTGTAACCTTTGAAAATAATGACGGCAACCACCAGTACAATTATGGTACTGAAGATTTGCGCCTGCTTAGCTCGCCCTACCCCAATGAAACCATAGGCATTACTGATAGCTACAGCCATTACGGTGTGCCATTCAACACCGGGCAAATCAACATACAGGTAGTTAACCCTGTAGTTGAGGGCACAGACCCACTGATTATTAATATGACAGATAACCAACAATAAGCTACCACTACCAACAAAAACCAATTATGAAAATAGTACCATTGATTGTAATGCTGTTGCTGGCCATGGCAGCAACCAGCATGGGCCTGCAGGCCAAAACCATTACCGTTACTGCCCAGGCCAATACCCCGGCAGACTATTACCTGGCCGCCGGCCAGCCCTATGCCTACCTTTCAGATTTAATTGCAAGCCCTGATGTGGCTGAAGGTGACGTGCTGATGTTAACGCCAGGGCCTACCTCTTACGGAAATGTGACTGTTTCAAAGGGCATTACCATACAGGGTAACGGCCATTACAACCAGCCTGAAGTAGGCATTGTCATTTTTCATGGTATGGTTGTAAACAGCAGCAACGTAACCATTGAGGGGGTAAAAATTGGTCTGGGGTATGGCGGCCTAACAGTAAACAACCAACAAAGCAATACAGGCTTTGCCAGTTTTTTGATGCGCAAATGCCATATTAACGGGGGGCTAACCATGAATAATGCGGTAAACAAGGTTCATTTTGAAGGCAACCTGTTTTCAAGCAGCATTAATATTGGGGCCAACAGGGCCAACCAGGCCGAAGTAGTCTTTTCAAACAACCTGTTTACCAACAACAACCAGTTAACCATTACCAAAGCCCATACTGGCTTTACCAAAAGCATTTTGTTTGTAAACAACACCTTTATTGGCAATAACTACCAGAACAGCAGCTACGGCCAGGTTAAAAACACCTTTTTTGTTCGCAATGTATTTGCAGGGTGGCAGTTTGATCATGACACCCAGGGCAATACCTTTTACCACAATGTAATGACTGCCGCTACCCTGCCCAATGGCAATACGGGCAGTGGGGCAGACAACCTGCTTGGGGCCACCATTACCTTTGAAAACAGCAATGGAAACCATACCTATGACTATGGCCGTGAAGATTTGCGCCTCACCACATCGCCCTACACGGGCGAGGTAATAGGCATAACTGATACCTACGTGCCCTATGGCACCCCGGCCAACCCACAAATTAATGGCCTGCGGGTGGCCAACCCCACTGTAAACCAGGCCGACCCGATAATTATAACTACTAACGGCAACTAAACAAACAACCTGGTTTTGTACAACCAACGCCTGGGGCTTTTGCTTTGGGCATTGTTTCACAGCACTATGAAAAGATATATTAAACAAACAGGCCTGTTATTGCTGGCTATGCTACTAGCCATAGGTGGGAGGGCACAAACGGCAGTACACAATGCCGCAAAACCCTTTAACTTTCATGCAGCCTACCAGGTAGGCGCACCGGCCGAACTGCTGGACTATTACATTACTGACCAAAAGGGCAATAAAATGAAGGTGCCCGAAGCGCAGGAAACTGAATACTGGTTTAACCTGAATGGCCGTGATGAGTGGGGGCAGCTGGAGGTAAACGTATTGTACAACTGCGGCAATGGCGAAACCCTGCCCACCAACCCCGGTACCGTATATGTAGAGGTACTTGATATTGGGTTGTATGCCCTGGGCGGGCTTAACAAAGCCGAAAAGCTGATGCCCAGTGAGGTAGATACTGACGGTAACCCGTATTTTGACCCTGATAAGCCTACCCTGGTATACGTGCATGGCTTTAACCCCGGCACGGTGGCTGGCCACCGACGCGAGCAGCTGCTGAACAACGCCGGGGCCAGTATGGTTGATAAGTGGCTGGCCGAAGACTGGAATGTAGTGGCCTTTTACTGGAACCAGATTGCTGACAATGACTTTCCGCAGGGTGTATTGCCTACTGAAAAGCGCATTTATGAAGGCAGTGACATGAAGTGGCGCCATGAAGACGGCCGCCTGCTGCTTGATGCCGCCTCGCCTGCAAAAAGCGCTTGTGACTTGTTGGCCCGGGAGCTTAAGTGGCTGCGTGGGCAGCTAAACAGTGAGGTAGAGCTGCGCCTCTCGGGCCACAGCCTGGGTGGGCAACTGGTGGTGGCTGCCGCTGCCCAGATGGGCACTGCCCTGCCAGACCGCATAGCCCTGCTCGACCCCTGGTTTAGTGCCAACAAGCTTGACCCATTGAGTGCAAACATTGACTCACTGCGCGACTCAGTGACCATTGAGTGGTACCAGACTACCTTCTTAAATGACCTGGTGCAGGGCGTATACCTGTTGTGGCAGGGCATTAATGCATTTAACAACTTAAAAGAAGAAAACTACAGACAGGCCTGGGAAGATTTTACAGGCATACTGGCCAAAGCGGCTGCCTACGAGCAGCTGCAGCGCAAAACCGCCTATATATCATTAGGCCTTGAGTGGAGCGATAAATGGGGCCAGTTTGGGCCGATTGACATTCCTAATATTGAAAACCTGCACCGCATTGCGGTAGAGCATTATCATGAATCTATCACTGATATTGACGGGCCCCGGGTAGGCAGCTCACTCACCTTTTTTGAGCATGCTACCTTTACCAATGCCCAGTTATTTAGTGATGAGGGCATTCCCTTTAAAGATTTAGAAGTGGGTGGGCCGTATGCTGGAGCCTGCCAGGCCGACCTACGCAGGTTAATGAACGCCGCCCGGCTGTGGCAGGCAGGGGGCAGAAGCACCGTAACTACTGATGATGATGTGTATGTGCTGGAAGAAAGCCTTTTCCCCCTGGGCAATAACCAGCCCCTGGCCACTGCCGCTTTTGACAATGGCGAGGATATGTTTGTGCAAATGACAAGCACAGCCAGTACGTTTTCGCCTGGCCCAATGGAAAACAACATGGGTATGGGCAACCCCACTAACGCTGTGGCTGATTTATTTTATGAAGACAATTACCTGATTTTTAATACCGAATTTGCCGTAGCCTATGATGTTGACCTGGGCACTGCCAAGTGGAGCAGTTGGCATTACAACCAAAGTTGGGCAGGTACTGCTGCCGATGTAAGTGGCTTTTTTCAAGACCCCCGAATACCTGAGGAATGGCCTCAAGCCAAAACTACAGATTACCGAAAGTGCGAACTAACCAGAGGCCATTTAACACCAAGTGCCGACCGTAAGTTGTCATACCAAACACGCAGAAACACCAATAGGTACTCTAACGTTGTGCCACAGGCACAAGAACATAACAATGGGGTTTGGAAAGAGTGGGAGGAGTTCATGTCTGACTTTTCTAATAAAAACACCTATGAAATTTATCGGGTAGCAGGTGGGGCTGGTCGAGGGGCCGTTGTAAAAGACCATAAGGGTAACTTAAGAACCAGGTATTCACTTAACAAAAATAAAGACATTAATGCACCGGCTTACATGTGGACGGCCGCTTTGGTACTACCCGATGGTAATAATGATGTAAACAGGGTAAACACCAACACCCTGGCCTTTGCCATTTACATACAAAACAGTGATGGGCTTTCGGCTACTATGCTTGATGCCCACATTATTACCATTGATTCGTTAGAGCAGATTACAGGTTTTGACTTTTTCAGTAATGTAGATACTACCATACAGGCTGTGATAGAGGCCAGGCAGCATACCGTTAGTGGCTTAACCAATGTGCAAAACACCTACAACAATACTACGGTTACTGAAATGTTTGCCTGCGAGCAATTGGTTATACCTACTGGCTATAGTTTTGAGGCAGGAGCCCAGCTAAGGGCATACATCTCGCCTGATTGTAATGAGGGCGCAGCTACCCGGCGTGGTGTGGCCAGCGCGCCTGTAGCCCCAGAAGAGGCCCCCTTGCAACAAACAACAGCCAATGAGGTGCAGGCAGGCATGGCCATATACCCCAACCCCACCAGCGGCACCTTATACCTGAACTTTTA
Organism: uncultured Roseivirgaceae bacterium; assembly: GCA_964643525.1. Taxonomy (GTDB): domain Bacteria; phylum Bacteroidota; class Bacteroidia; order Cytophagales; family Cyclobacteriaceae; genus CAZXTW01. The sequence goes on along the minus strand of CAZXTW010000409.1, from coordinate 760 downwards.
CCAGCCACACAAGGGGCAGGTAAATGTAAAGCTGTTTGATATGGGCGGCATGCACAATACCACACTTATTGAGCAACAAATGGTAAAAAGTGGCCAGCATACCCTCAAAGCTGACCTAAGCCATGTACCTGAGGGCATATACCTGGTGCGCTTAAGCAGCCAGGGTGGGGCCACCTATATTGAGCGTGTCATTAAAATAGCACACCCCCCCAACTAACCATAGCCATACAGCCCTAATGGGGTAAGCCACCGGTTTTTTGCCGGTGGCCTGGCAAAGCTTTACCTAAACAGAAACATCAAAACAAACACATAACAACATGAAAACAATAGCCTTGAGCCTAATCATGGCAGCCTTTATAGGGCTGCAGGGCATGGCCAAAGTCATTACCGTTAGTAATGACCCCGGCGTGCCGGCCCAGCACACCATAGGGGTGGGCTACAACTACCTGCAAGATTTTATTGCCAGTGCCACCGTGGCCAATGGCGATGAAATTATTGTAATGCCCACCAAAGACAGTTATGGTGATGTAACCATTACACGGCCCATTAGCCTTAAAAGCAGTGGCCATAACCAGCAAAATAATACAGCAGTGGCCAGGTTGGTATCTGTCAAGGTTGAAAGTGCCAACGTAACTATCTCGGGCTTTGTCATAACCAGCCTTACCTACAACTTTGGTAACGATACCGGGCTTAAAAACTTTTACCTCAAAAACTGCCTGATTTTGAGTAACCTTCATTTAAACAGCTTTGCCAATACCTG
>CAZXTW010000408.1:0-6042 GCA_964643525.1 uncultured Roseivirgaceae bacterium | reverse complement strand
TGGTAGACCCACGACCACGAGCGTGGCAGACCCACAACCACGAGCGTGGTAGACCTACAACCACGGGCGTGGCAGTACCATTAACCACCCGGCAAAGCAGTGGGCTTTAATAATTACTCCCTACTACTACCTATTGCAGGCAACATTCAGTACCTTACAGTAAACTTAACCGAAACACCAAATCAAATGACTACCCTACACCAGGTAAAACTGGCCCTGCTTAATAAGCTGGCATTGGCTCAAGACCCTGCCCTGGTAAAAAAAATGCGGGCAACAGTTACCAAAGCTTTAAATGCACCACCTCAAAAAGGTAATATATAAAAAAGCCCTTCCTAATGGAAGGGCTTTTCTGCTAACCATAAACCAACTAATCATTACGAACAACTACTTAATCTTTTCTAATGTCGTACTAAATGATTAGCAATTGCCGTGCCAAAAACTAAAAAAGCCCTGCATTACCTGCAGAGCTTTCTTTACTATGTGTATAAAACCGTTGCCTAATTAAGCAGGCTCGGCTATTTCAGCTTCTTTGATGGTAGTAATAATCACATCAGCCACTTTGTAGGGATCAGCATTTGAAGCAGGCCTTCTGTCTTCTAAATAGCCTTTCCAGCCGCTTTCAATCACACTAATGGGTATCCTGATAGATGCACCACGGTCGCTCACACCAAACGAAAACTTATCAATGGCCTGGGTTTCGTGCAAACCAGTAAGGCGCTCGTGGTTATCAGAACCATAAACAGCAATATGTTTGTCATGCACCTTACCAAAAGATTCGCAAATGGCCTTAAACAATGGCTCGCCACCTTCTTCACGCATGGCCTTGGTAGAAAAGTTGGTGTGCATGCCAGAGCCATTCCAGTCGCCTTTAACAGGCTTGGGCGCAAACTCAACAGTAATACCATACTTCTCTGAAATTCTATACAACAGGTAACGGCAAATCCAAAGGTCGTCAGAGGCATTCCTGGCACCTTTGCCAAAGCACTGAAACTCCCACTGGCCCAACATTACCTCAGCATTAATACCTGTAATGGCAATGCCGGCATCCAGGCAGGCATCCATATGCTCTTCAACAATTTCACGACCGGTAATATTACCACTACCCACAGCGCAGTAGTATTTACCCTGCGGCGGCGGAAAACCATTTTCAGGAAAGCCCAATGGCCTTTCATTCACTGTAAAAGTATATTCCTGCTCAAAACCAAACCAGGCATCTGCATCATCGCTAATTTTAGCTCTGGCATTGGTGGGGTGCGGCGTGCCATCAGGCAGCAATACCTCGGTCATCACCAAATAGGCATTTTTGCGGCCGCTGTCTTTATATACTCTTACAGGCTTCAGCAAACAGTCTGATGAGTGCCCCTCGGCCTGCTCGGTAGAGCTACCATCGAAAGACCACATGGGCACCTGATCCAGCTCTCCATTATAATCTTCCAGATTAAGCACCTTAGTTTTGCTTCTTAGGTTGGGCTCAGGAGTATAACCATCCAACCAAATGTACTCGAACTTAATATTTGCCATTTTACAATCTATGGTTTGTTATTAGCCATTCAAACCTTCACCACGTGGCAGGTTGAAAGCGGGTTCGCATTTTTCGAATGTAAAAATAGACACTTCGAAAACACAAAAGCAATCTTTACCCCTTATTTTACCCCCTTGCTAATTAATTTTTCAACACTTCTTATTTTTAAGGGTCATTTTCACCCCTTAAATTCACAAATTGCTAAAAAACCATTGCCTACTTACTTAAATATGCAAAGCAGCCAGCAAATAACCTGTTCAAACCAACTCACACACAACATTTATGCAACACAGTACAACTAAGCACTGGCAGCCTCTTATTTTAAAGAAGATTATTGGCCTGATTCTAAAAACATCAAAAGCGTATTAACCTACCCCAGCTATGCGTGTGTTACCGCTATTTACCCTTTTGTGTTGCCTATTCTGGTGCAACATACTAGTGGCCCAAAAAGCAGATAGTATAAAAAATACTCCGTTGTATAGCCAGCCTGCCAACACCCCAATGGTTGGCTGGCTCAATGACCTTGCCCGGCAGCACAGCGTCAGGTTTTATTACCGCTACCAGTGGCTGGCTGCCCATACTGTCACTGCCAGCTACCAGGGCACCCCGCTGGGCCAGGCACTCACCACTGAACTGAATAAAATTGGCCTCACCTATACCCTGCTTTACAACAACCACTTTATACTATTGCCCATTAGCGCGGCCAATACCGGCAACCCGGCCAATGAGCCACAGGCTGTTGTTGCAGAGGCAGTAAACCGGTTGGCCATAGGCACCAGCAAGCAGCTCAATGCCCAGGGCCTTGCCGTACTTACAGGCGCAGTAGTAGCTGCAGAAAACAATGAGCCGCTTATTGGGGCCACAGTAACCTTACAACCGGCCGATGGCTCATTGGCCACGGGCACCATCACCAATATTAATGGCGGTTATCAAATTGCGGCCCCTCCTGGCAATTACACGGTTGTGTTCAGTTACCTGGGCTGGCAGTCAGAACAGAAAGAGGTAAGCCTGCAGGGTACTGGCAGCCTCAACACCGCTCTTTTTGAAGAAACCGTGCAGCTGGGTGGGGTAGTGATTAGCGGGCGCGCTGCTGATGCCAACATTAGCAATGTACAAATGAGCACCACCACCTTACAAATTAGCGCAATCAAAAAAATACCAGCCTTTTTGGGCGAGGCCGACGTAGTAAAAAGCCTGATACTGCTGCCCGGTGTTACCACCCTGGGCGAGGGCGCCGCAGGTTTTAATGTGCGCGGGGGCGATGCCAGCCAGAACCTGATACTATTTGATGGGGCCCCCTTGTTTAACAGCAGCCACCTGTTTGGTTTTTTCTCTGTTTTTCATCCTGACATTGTCAGTGAGGCCACCCTGTACAGGGGGGGCATGCCCGCCCGCTACGGCCAACGTTCATCCTCAGTATTAGAGGTAAACACCAAAGAGGGCAGCTATGATCAATTCTCGGTTAAAGGGGGGGTAGGGCTGGTAGCCTCACGCTTAATGGCAGAGGGGCCACTGGCCAAAAACAAAGCCTCATTTGCTGTGGCCGCCCGCCAGTCATACTCTGACTGGGTGCTTGACCTGGCCAATGACATTGACATTAACCAAAGCAGTGCGTCTTTTTATGACCTCACTGCCAAGCTAAGTTACCGCCCAAGCCACCGCAACAAAATAAACATTACTGGCTACCACAGCCAGGACAGGTTCAGGCTGGCCGCCGATACCAGCTATGCCTACAGCAACACCTTATTGACTGGCCGCTATAGCCATTCATTTGGGCAACGCCTGGTGGCTTACCTGGGTGGCTTTTACAGCCAGTACCAATATGATATTGAGGGGCTGCGCCCCCTGTTTGATTTTACGCTGCGCTCGGGCATACGCCACGCCGGGGGCGATGCCTCTTTTACCTGGCAGGCGGCTACCAATTACCGCATTGATGCAGGCATGCTGTACGGCGCCTATTGGTTTGAACTGGGCCAGCAAACCCCCAACAGCAGCAACAGCACGGTAAGCCCGGTTACCCTTGAAGAAGAACAGGCCGTGACATGGGCGGCATGGACTGACCATAAGCTAAACCTGGGCAAAAGCACCACCCTGCTGCTGGGCCTGCGTTATGCCCAGTACCAACAGCGTGCGCCAGGCCAGGTACGCCTGTACCAACCCGGCACCCCCAGAACGGCAGAAACCGTAACTGATACACTGTTTCAGGGCAGCGGCAACCTGGCCACCTACAACGGCTTTGAGCCAAGGGCTTCATTAAAAGTAGGGCTGGCCCCTACCCAGTCACTTAAACTAAGCATTGGGCGTATGCGGCAGTTCATACACCTCATATCAAACACAGCCGCCATTACCCCATTGGCCTTTTGGAAAAGCAGCGACAGCTACCTTGAACCCCAAGTGGTTGACCAGGTAGCCCTGGGCTACTTCCGTAACTTTATGGAAAACACCATTGAAGCTTCGGTTGAGGTATACTACAAACAGCAAAACCAGGTGGTTGATTATAAAAACGGGGCCTCGCTTATATTAAACCCTGCCCTTGAAACTGAACTGGTAGCTACTGAAGGGCGGGCCTACGGCATAGAGCTGCTGGTGCGCAAAACACTGGGCCGGCTTACCGGCTGGGCCAGCTACACCCTCAGTAAAACTGAACGCCGCACCGTAACCCCTTTTGCAGAAGACCAGATAAACCAGGGCAGCTACTACCCGGCCGATTTTGACATACCCCATAACCTGACTGTAGCTACCAACTACCAGATAACCCGCCGGTGGCGCGCCTCGGCCAATTTTGTATACAACACCGGCAGGCCGGTGTCATTTCCGTTAACCCGCTACCGCATTAACGATGTTTCAGTGGCCTACTTTGCTGAACGCAACGGGTTCAGAATACCAGATTACCACCGGCTTGACCTTTCAGTTACCCTTGAGGGCAGCAATAAGCGCAATAAAAAATGGCAAGGCAGCTGGACGTTCAGCATTTATAACGTTTATGGCCGCAAAAATGCCTATTCAGTATTTTTTGGTACTGTGCCCATACAGGGCTTTAGCACGCTTGAAGCATTTAAGCTTACTGTGGTAGGCGTTCCTTTTCCTGCAATTACCTATAATTTTGAATTTTAACATGACAACAGCCAGCCCAAAGCTATTTTACTTAATTATGCCCGCCTTGTTGGTTGTGCTCAGCACCTGCCAGGAGCCCTTTGACGCCAACCTTGATGAAGCCTCGCTTCTGGTGGTAGATGCACGGCTTACCAACCTGCCAGGCCCGCAGCAAATACAGCTCACACGCTCTGGCAACTTCATACAGGTACCTGCAGAGCAGCAGGCACAGGTACAGGTAACCGACCAGAACGGGCAAATAACCGTATTTACTGAAACCAGCCCCGGCACCTATGAAAGTGATTCTGCCTTTAGCGGGCAACCAGGCAACACCTACACCCTGCACATAACCCTGGCCAATGGCACCAGGTATGTATCTACCCCAGAGCGCATGGTTGAAGCCCCCCCTATTGATAATGTATACATTGAGCCCACCATCAGGTCATTCATTAGCACACAGGGCACTACCTTTACTGAAGAGGGTTTTTCTGTATTTCTTGATACCCGCAACCTGGCCAATACAGCAACCTACTTAAGGTTTGACTACATCTCGTTCTGGTTTGTATTAACTCCATTTGCAGACCCTATGTGCTTCCCTTGCCGCCAATGTTATGTAAACGACAGCCCGGTTGAATACCTCAACCTGTTAAATGTAGCCGCGGCCCCGCAGACAGCCATTAACCGCATACCCATTGATTTCTTTACGCCTAATTTCAAGTTCAGCTTCAGGTACACCATGCGTATTTTACAGCACAGCCTGAACCAGAACACCTACAATTACTGGCAGGCAGTAGAAGATCAGCGCAAGGCCAGTGGCAGTATATTTGACCCACCCCCTGCCCGTATTGACGGTAATGTTTTTGCTGAAGATGCAAACACCCTGCCTGCGCTGGGTATATTTGAGGTAAGCGCAGTAACAGCCCTAAACTTCCCGATAAGGCGGTTTGATGTACCCTACACGGTACAACAGCAATTTCCTGGCTGCACCGGTGGCAATGGGGTGCCCCCGCCAGAATGCTTTAATTGCCTGGCATTAAGAAACTCAAGCAACACACCACCAGACTTTTGGGAATAATGCGCAACACCTACCCCATATGGCCATTTATACTCATACAATGGCTACTAAGCATCAACCCGCAGGCAAGGGCACAGGCTGCCCTGAACACATGGCAGCAAATGCCAACCCACCAGCGTGTAGCACTGATGACTGACAGGCCCTGGTATGGGCCAAATGAAACTGTGTGTTTTGCTGCCCTGCTGTTGCACCCCTTTGAGGCCACGGTAGTTCAACACAGTGCCATATTGCAGGTGGGGCTGGCAAACGCTGCTGGTCAACCCATAACAGAGGCATTTTATGAAATAAATAAAGGGCAGGCCAGTGGCCAGCTGGTGCTACCGCCCAACCTGGCACAAGGGTATTACCAGCT
>CAZXTW010000407.1:0-6046 GCA_964643525.1 uncultured Roseivirgaceae bacterium | reverse complement strand
GCACTTGACTACCATTGCCAGCCGGTGGCCATTGTATTAGAGGTGCCTGCCAGGGTATGCCGGCGGCGCAATGCCGCCCGGGCAGACCATATCCATCAACCACCTACAGGCAGCCAACCTCAAGAACAATATACCTACTCAGAAAAGGGCCTGAAAAAAGAGGGCTTTAAGCAGGTTTACCACCTCAACTCTGTTAAAGCCATTGAGGCCATCACGGGCATTACCCGCCAGCCATTGGCCTGCAACCAAAAAGCACAAACCGGCCCGTTTGATGTCATTGGCGATGTGCACGGTTGCTTTACTGAGCTACAGGCCGTGCTGCAAAAGCTGGGGTACCACATTAACACGGTGCCCTATACTGAGCAATCGTTGGGCTTTGATGTGCGCCACCCCAATAGTCGCAAAGCTGTTTTTGTGGGCGATTTGGCAGACCGTGGCCCCGCCACGCCAGCGGTGTTGAAGCTGGTTATGAGTATGGTCAACAGCGGCGCAGCCCTTTGTGTGGCAGGCAACCACGATGATAAGCTACGCCGCTACCTAAGCGGTAAAAACGTAAAGGTGCGGCGAGGCCTTGAAACCTCTGTTGCACAACTGAAGCACGAGCCGGATGCCTTTAAGCTACAGGCAAAGGCCTTTTTAGAAGGGCTGGTACATCATTATGTGCTTGACGGAGGGCGGCTGGTGGTGGCCCACGCAGGCCTGAAAGAGGCCATGCACGGCAGAGACAGTGGTGCCATTAAGGCCTTTGCCCTGTATGGTGATGCTACTGGCGAAACAGACCAGTATGGCCTGCCTGTGCGCAACAACTGGGCCGCCAGCTACCAGGGCCAGGCGGTGGTGGTGTATGGCCATACCCCAGTAGCACAGGCGCAATGGCAAAACCGTACCATAAATATTGACACAGGCTGCGTGTTTGGGGGCAGCCTTACTGAATCGCGCTACCCTGAGCGTGAGGTAGTATCAGTACCTGCTGCCCAGGCGTATGCAGTACCCGCCAGGCCCTTCCTCACACAATAACCTTGTAACAGCAGGCGCAGGCAACGGTAGGGCAGGTGCCGGCATTATGGTTGTAAACCTACAACTATGCGCCAACAACTGACTCAAAGCTTCAAGTTATTATTTAAGTACCGCCTTTATACCAGCTTTGCCGGGCTGGGGCTGGGCATTGCGGTTGCGGCCGTGTGGTTCATTGCCCATTACGTGCAGGCGGCCTATGCGTATGATGCCTTTCATGCCAGGCACAAGCAAATTTACAGGGTAACCATGCAGATAACGGCTGGTGGCAACACCGACCATTACGCCACCACCGGCAAGCCCCTGGGGCAGGTTTTGTACCAAAACTACCCCGGCATTGAAGCCCACGCCAGGCTGGCCTTTCAGCAACCTGTGGTGCAGGTTAATGAGCAGCTGTTTCATGAAACCGGCCTTTACCAGGCCAATCCCCAGGCGCTGGCTGTGTTTACGTTTAACTTTATTCATGGCAATGCACAGGCCCTGGCCAGCCCCAACAGCATTGTGCTTACAGAAACACTGGCCAAAAAATACTTCAACACCACCAATGCCCTGGGCAGGCAGCTCACCATTAACCAACAGGTATATACCGTTACGGGGGTGTATCAAGATTGGCCCAAAAACACCCATATTCAGGTAAATGCCTTAATGGCATTGAGCGAAGCACCGGTGCCCACCGACCCCCAAAGCTGGTTTGACATTGAGCAGTATACCTATGTATTGGCCAGCCCCACTGCCACCCCTGCTGAGCTGAAAGCCCACCTGAACCACCTGGTGGCCGAAACATTAACCCCCATGATAGAAGGCTCAGGCCTTGCCGTGCAGTTTCAGGCCCAGCCATTGACTGACATACACTTTTCGGCTGGCCTGGTAGATGATGTGCCCAAAGGCAATGGCCTGTACGTACGCCTGCTGGCCCTTGCCGGCCTGCTGATACTTGTGCTGAGCGGGCTGAATTACATCAATCTGACCCTTACCCGCTCTGCCCAGCGGGCCAGGGAAATCCGCATCAAGAAAATTCTGGGCATTTCAAAGCAAAGGCTGTTGCAGCAAAGCGCCATAGAATCGTTGGCCATGGCCCTGCTGGTGGTGGCCTTTGCCACTACCCTCATCTTATTAAGTAACCCTTTCTATATTGACTATACCGGGCTTTCTGCTGCCCACCTGCCGGGCATGGGTTGGTTTATGGCACTTGCCGCCGGGCTAATTGTGGCCTTGGGCCTGCTGGGCAGCAGTTACACCGGGGTGCGCCAGGTATTGAGCAGTAGCTCACTGGCGCATGAAGGTAAAGGCATTAGCCTGTTCAAGTACCTGTTGCTTGGCCTGCAGTATGGCATTGCGGCTGTGGTACTTATCATGACGCTGGCCATGGGCCGCCAGCTTAATTACATTCAAAACAAAAACCTGGGCTTTAACACAGCCCAGGTGGTAATTGTTGATTTGCCAGAGCAGGACGAAGCCAGTTACAAAGGGCTGCTGTTTAGAGCGCACCTCAACAAGCTGGCTATGGTTAGCAATGCATCATTGGTAGGCGGGGGTGCCCTGCCTGGCCAGGAAAACGGCAAAGATATTTTTGAAGCCATGGTTGACGGCCAACGAACAGAAAAACTGTTTAATATATACCGGGTTGATGCGCAGTACTTTAACCTGCTGGGCATTGGTTTTGCAGCGGGCACAGGTTTTACCACCGATAACCCTGGCGCTAACACCAGCAGTGTGCTTGTTAATGAGGCATTAGTAAAAGCCTTAAACTGGGCCAACCCATTGCAGCAGCACATTTGGTATGGTGGCCAAAAGCGGCGGGTAATAGGGGTGGTAAAGAACTTTCACAACAAATCATTACACAACGCAATTGAGCCCATTGTTTTTTTGCATGAGCCCAACTATGCCAGCAGCCTGCTGGTTAAAACCAATTTAGCAGCAGGGGCGGGGGTAGAGGCCATTAGGCAGGCCTGGGGTCAGTACTACCCCAATACGCCCCTCTCAATTACCTATTTTGACCGGTTTATCCTTGCCCGGTATGCCAATGAGCAGCGGCTGGCCACTTTGTTTCGCTTTTTTTCATTTGTGTCACTGCTGCTGTGCGGCATGGGCCTGTTTGCCCTGTTTTCATTGCACGTGCTGCGGCGCGTTAAAGAAATGAGCATTCGCAAGGTGTTGGGCGCCAGTGTCATCAATCTGTTAAACACCATTGCTAAAAAATACGGCCTGGTGGTGGCATTATCGCTGGGGCTGGCGGTGCCCCTGGCCTGGCTGTGTGTGGCCCAACTGCTGGCCCAGTTTACCTACCACGCCACCATTGGGCCTGCTGTATACCTTTATGCGGCAGCCATTATTGCGCTGGCCAGCCTGTTGGTTATTGCCTACCACCTCATTAAAGTAGTAACCGCCAACCCGGTAAATGCCTTACGCAATGAATAAAGCAGGCGCGCTATCGTTAAAGCCACTTGGCCTTTAAATCTTTGTATTTGGTGCGGCCAATGGGTAGCAGGGCCCCGTTGGTAAGTTGGGCCATATACTTGCTGCCAGAGCCTACAATAACCTCTTTCACGGCAGCCATATTGGCCAGGTATGATTTATGGATGCGCTCAAAAGAGTTGGCCAACAGCTGCTCTAGCTTATCCAGGCTTTTATCGTGCAAGGCTTTGCTGCCATTGGCTAAAAACAGTTCAGCATAGGCCCCCGCACCTTTAATATACAGTATATCTTCTACTGGTATTAACTGTAGCCTTTGCCTCTGCTTTACCGTTAGGTACTTCACCGTATGCGTGTTTATATTTTCATTGGCAGTGGCCCGGTTTAAGGCCTGCTGTAGCCGGTCCTGGTTAAAAGGCTTAGGCACAAAATCAAGCACCCCATACTCAAAAGCAGTAATGGCCTGGTCTTTATAAGCAGAAATAATAATGGTATGAAACGCCCCCGATACGGCCGAAGCCAACAGGTCAAACCCGTTGTGGCCGTTCAGGTTTAAATCAAGTAACAGCAGGTCTAGCCGGTTATTTTCAATAAAGTGCAGGGCTTCTGGCAGGGTATTTATATGCGTAACCCGTTGCAGGGTAGTGCCCAAAATGGCACGCACCATGCGTTCAATCCTCTTGGCTATTCTTGCTTCGTCTTCAACAATTAACAGGTGCATAGGGCTTAAGCATAAATTGTAATGGTGTTTTTCCAGCCGTGGGGGGCCGGTTCAGAAGTAAACGCCCAGGCCGTTTGGTAACTTTCAGTAAGCCGGGCCTTCACGTACTTTAGCCCGGTGCCTTCTTTTCTGGTGCCCGTTGCCGGCTGCATAGGGGCGGCATAGGTCAAAAAGCTATAGGTACGGCAGCTGTCATTGGCTTCATACACCAGCTTAAAATGCAGGCTGTTATCGGCCAGGGGCAGGCTGTGGGTAATGCCATTTTCTAACAGCGTATGCAACACGGCCGGTGGTATTTTCTGCGCCTCATCAATGCCTTCCTGTGCCCAGCCATAGTTTATTTCTTTGCGGTACCCCATAATCTCAAGGTGGGCACGGCACAAGGCAATTTCCTGCGCAATGGGTATCAGCGTTTGGTTTTCAATCTGGTTCAGCAGGTCAAACTCTTTGGCCAGTGCCTCAATAAACAACACACCCTTTTGAGGGGCCTCTTCTACCCAGTCAATCAACGAGGTAAGCGTGTTCATTAAAAAATGCGGTTGAATGTTCTTCTTCAGCAGCTCTAAGCGCAGGCGGGTTGACTGCACCAGCGAGGTTTCATACGCCAGCCGCTGCTCTTTGGTTTTGAGTGAAAGCAAATAAAACATGCCCAGCAGCACAATGCTAAAGCCGGTAAACAGGCTTAAACCCAAAGGAAAAACTAACGGGATGCACACACACAGCAGCAGCAACAGCAACACCAGCAAAGCGCCCTTCTCTTTTTTATACACCGCAAACCCCACAATACCGCATGAAAACACCCACATGCTTAGCGCCATATTTCTGGCAGTGAAATCAAAATAATGGTGGTACCACAAGAAAATAACCAATAGAATGAGTGCGTAAATTTTTAAGATCAGCTTCCGTTTGGGGTAAGGAAACTGCATGGTAAAATAAAGGGGAATCAAATACGATATGCCAAACATCAGCAGCCCAATGACCTCTAACCGCACCACATGCCAGCTGTAATGCATGGGTATGGTAATTCTAACAAACTGGGTAATGGTTAAGGCAAAAAACAGAAAACAGCTACTACTCAACACCAGGGTTTGGTAGGCCTGCCTGTCACTCAAAAACAAAAACAGAAAATAAATGGCGGCAATTAAAAAGGCACCCGCAAAAATATGCAGGTATGAAGTTTCAATAAGCTTACCGGTTAGCAGCTCATCATAATAATCAATCTCTAACTCATAAATGCCTATATGGTCAGGAAAATAATACAGGCTTGAGCGTATGGCCAATACATGCTGGCCTTCATCTGTTAACTGTGTGGGTAGGCTAAAGGTAGTCCACAATTTACCGGCTGGGGGCAGGTTGGCCTCTTGCCCTGGGTTGCCGTTTTTGCCAATCAGCACCCCATCCCAATACACCTCATACTCACCATACACCTCTAGCTGCAGGCCATAGGGGCGCAAAGGCTCAGGGGCAGCCAATAAATCAATTTTAGTTCTTGACCAGAACACCTTACCGTCAGGCACATAGCCTATAAACTTAAACCAGCCCCTGTCATTCAAGTCTTTGGCAGCCCACGCTTGCTCGTCGCCCGTTTGGTATACCGTTAAATACCGCTCAAAAACAGGCGTTTGCCCACATGCCGTAACCAGCAGTAAGGCGCCTGTAAAAAGAAAACCGTATAAATACCTGTTCATTATAATGAGCAATTACCGCTGCAAGCTAACCATTATAACTGGCTTGGTAGAGCAGTTCATGCAGGCATAGCGCAGTTGGTAAATTAAACTGTGGGCAGGCCACACATCTTTTACAGCTTTGCGGCAGGTCAAAACTCAAAATAATAAAACAGATGAAAACAACGGCACTAACGGCATTGGTGTGGGCCATGTGGTTATTGGGCATCCATAC
>CAZXTW010000406.1:0-6057 GCA_964643525.1 uncultured Roseivirgaceae bacterium | reverse complement strand
TGGCCAGCCAGGTAACTACTTACCTGCAAACCTATGCTGATACGCAGCCCCAAAAAGAGGCACTGCCTACCATTATGGTATTTGCTGATGGTACTGAACCAGTAGCTGATGCCATCACCTTACTGGCTGGCCGCTACCCGGCGTTTCAACAAGCAGTAAAGCTGTGCCATGAACTAACCAAAGGCCAGCAGGAGGGTAATGTAGCCTACCAGCATTTTGTGTTGCAGTATGGCCTGTACCAGGTAATGGATGCCCTGGGCCTGGCCAGCACCAACCTGTTGGGGGTTGGCATAGGCAAACTGGTTACAACAGCGTTAACCGGTAAAGCCTCATTAGAAGCCACCCTAGAGCAGGTGCCTGCCTACACCCCGGCAGCATTAGATAATATTGACGACCGCATTAACAAACTGGTGGCACGCGAGGCTGCCAAAGGCCGTATAGCTTTTGTAAATATGGTGCCAGGCAGTGCCCTGGCCAGCGGCTTAAGCCGCCACCCTGAGGCCGGCACCGGCTTTGAGGTATTTGAGGTGCAGCCTGATGCTGACCCTGTAGGGCAGTGGCTGGCAGGCCTGTATGCAGCAGGTGCCCCAATAAAGTGGGGGGCATATGCCCCGGCTACTACGGGCCGTACCATTGAACTGCCCGCCTACAGCTTTGAGCCCAGCAGGTGTTGGCTGCGCGAAACACCCCACCCTAAATTCTCACAATCGCACATTAACAACAAAGGCGAGCTGGTGCTTGATGAATCGCCCGCCGCAGCAGGTGCCTCAGACCTTGAGGTGGCCATCTGGAAGGTATGGACTGATGTGCTGGGCCGCCGCGATGTGTTGCTTACTGAAGATTTCTTTACCGCCGGGGGCAGCTCATTGCTGGCCACCAAGCTGATTAACGCCCTGAACCGCGACTTTGAGGTAGAGCTTGACTTTGAAGATATATTTGATATGCCCACCATTGGGCAGCAGGCGGCTTTTATTAGCAGCCAGGTCAATACCAGGCAGCAGGTAAGGCTGTTCTGGAAAGACGTGCTCAAAACTGACGCCGTACTTGATACTGACAACTTTTTTGAGCTGGGCGGCCACTCGCTTATTGCCAACCAAATATTAAACCGCATTGAGCGGGCCTTTGGCTTATCATTAAACTTTGATGACTTTTTCCGTTACCCTACCCTGGGTCAGTTGTCAGACTTTATTGATGGCCAGCGGCAGCAGGCTGCCGCCCAGGCAGCTACCGCTGAAGCCGAGGGGGGCATAGCACCCATAGCCGAGGCTGAGCACTACGAGGTATCGAACGCCCAAAAGCGTTTGTGGATATTAAGCCAGCTGGAAGGGGGCAGTGTAGCCTATAATGAGGTGAACGCCTTTGAAATTGCCGGTAACCTCAATACTGGCTGGCTGCAGCAGGCATTTGCCATGGTAGTGGCACGCCACGAAAGCCTGCGTACGGTATTTATTACTGTTAATGGCGAGCCCCGCCAGCAAATACTGCCAGTCAATGAAGCCAACTTTGCTGTTGAACAGGTTACCCTGCAGGCCGAAGCCGACAGCAGCACAGCCCAACTCGTTGAAGCTTTTGCCAACCGCCCATTTGATTTAACTACCGGCCCCTTACTGCGGGTACAGCTGGTTACCAGGCCCAACGGCAATTACCTGTTGTTAATCAATACCCACCACATTGTTTCTGACGATTGGTCGTTCCGTGTGTTGGTACAAGAAATATTTACGGCCTACCTGTCATTACAGGCGGGTACCCAGCCTGTGTTAGACCCCCTGCGGGTGCAATACAAAGACTATGTGCATTGGTTAAAGCAGCAGCTGGAAGGTCCCAACAACCAGGCCGCCAAAGAGTTCTGGCTCAACCAGTTTTTTGGTGATTTGCCAGTGCTTGAGTTGACCTATGACCGCCCCCGGCCCGAGGTACAAACCTACCATGGCCAGGCCGTAAGCGCCTCGTTTGGGCAGGCCTTAACCAAAGCGTTAAACGCTTATGGCCGCCAGCAGGGGGCCAGCCAGTTTATGCTGTTACAGGCGGCAGTAAAAACCCTGCTTTACCGTTATTCTGGCCAGCACGATATTACTATAGGTACCCCGGTAGCCGGGCGCAACCATGTAGACCTTGAAAATCAGGTAGGCTTTTATGCCAACACCCTGGCCCTGCGCACACAAATTGAAACGGCTGATACCTTTACCACCCTGCTTGAGCGCATCAAAACCAATACACTGAGTGCCTTTGAGCACCAGCGTTACCCTTTTGATAAACTGGTAGAAGAGCTTGACCTGAGCCGTGACCTGTCGCGTTCGCCCCTGTTTGATGTGATGATTACCCTGCAGAACATTCAGGATACGGGTGGCGAGCAGACGCTTGGTGGTGCAACCATTACTGATTACGAAGGTGATACCAGCTTTGCCAAGTTTGACCTTGAGTTTATTTTCTGGGAAGAGGCTGGCGTGCTGCACAGTAGCATATTATATAATACTGATTTATTTAATGCTGACAGGGCCCAGCGCATGATGGCCCATTTGCAAACCCTGTTGGGTACGGTTACCAGAAACGGCAACAGCCCGCTGGCCTCATTGGTGTATATACCTGAGGCAGAAGAGTACAACCTGCTGCAAAAAGGTGACGGCCTGCGCCACCCCTTTCCGCAGCACCAGCAGGTACACAAGCTGGTTGAGGCACACGCCAAAAAACAACCCAATGATGTGGCGCTTGTAGCCGGCCAGGCCACCATGACTTATGGCGAGTTAAACGAAAAGGCCAACCAGGTGGGCTGCTGGCTGCAACATAAGGCGGGCATTGAAGCAGGCCAGGTAATAGGCCTGGCCGGTGGTTATGGTTTTGATACCATAGTATTTATGCTGGGCATTGTAAAAGCAGGTGCCGCCTGGCTGCCTGTTGATGCCACCCAGCCAGCAGCTTACACCAGCACCATGCTTGAGGCCACCGGCTGCCAGTTAGTGATCAGCACCATTGACCTGGCCAATACCGGTGGTTTTGATACGGTGGCTGTGGCACCCGCAGCGGTGCTGCTGGCCGATGCCGCTAACTATGCCGGTCAAGCACCCGTAGCCAACACCAATGCCGGAAAACCCGTTTGCATTTACTACTCATCTGCTCGCAACTGGACCTTCCTGAACCACACAGGCATGCTCAGTGCCCTGTTCTGGGTAAAAGATACTTTTGCCATTGAAGGCAAAGACGTGTACCTGCAGCTAACGCCCATTACCTACAGGGCATCGGCCAGAGAAATATTTACCGCCCTTTGCTTTGGCAATACCCTGGCTATTCCAGAGCAGGCACCTGAAGCTGGCAGCCTGAACCAGCTCATTGCCCAGCACGGGGTTACAGCGTTTGACATTAGCCCGCAACTGCTAAGCCAGTGGCTGGCAGAAGGCCCTGAAGCAGCGGGTGTGCAGCGCATTAGCGTTGGGGCCGAGGCGCCCAGTGCCGCCTTAATTACTGAATACAGAAAGCAGCTTGATACCCCCTTGTACTTTGCTTACCATGCGGGTACGGCCTCTTTGTTAGACAGCCTTTGCCGCCTTGATGTATCAACAGGCGTATCGCCCATTTGCAGGCCCATTGGCAATGTGAAGTTTTACCTGTTAGATGGCAACGGACAGCTGGTACCAGAAGGCAACCTGGGCGAGCTGTGCATTGCAGGCATACCCGTAGTCAATGGCTATGCCTACCATTTAGATAACCAAAAGCATTACGTACGCAACCCCTATAATGAAGAAGAGTGGCTGTACCGCACTGGCGATGCCGGGCGCTGGCTGGCCAATGGTAAAATAGAATACCTTGGCCGGGTTGACAGGATGCTTAAGCTGGGGCATGAGCGTATACAGGCTACTGATGTAGAGGCAGTGCTGCTGCAACACAATACGGTAGCCCAGGCAGCTATTGTGCCTGATGCAGGCAACGGCCTGGCCGCATTTGTAGTTAAAGCACAGGAAGCTGTTGAAGCAACCACCAGTACTGACGAGCCTGAAGAGGAAGCCACCCCTGCCTTTACTGAGCATGATGCAGCCCTGCTGGCGCAGTTTAATGCCACTGAGGTAGCTTACCCTGAACATAAAACTTTTGTTGACCTGTTTAATGAGACAGTGCAACAGTACAGTGGCCAAATAGCCGTAAGCTGTAACAACCGTGCCCTGACCTACCAAGAGTTGGCCCAGCAAACCAATATACTGGCCAACCAGCTACTGGCCTATGGCCTTACGCCAGAAACACCAGTGCCCATGTTCTGTGAACGCTCCATTGAGTCGCTCGTTGGCTTTGTTGGCACCTTAAAGGCCAGCGGTGTGTACGTGCCGTTAGAAACCAAACTGCCTGTAGAGCGCATTAGCGGCATCATTACCGATTGTGGCAGCAGGCTGCTGCTTACCACCAATGAAACGGCCGCAACACATGCCCATGTATTACAGCAGCTGGTAGATAATGGCACCATTGACCATTGGTGGGCCATTGACGAGGTGGTGGCGCAACACAACACAACAGAAAACACCCAGCCACCGGCTACGGCCCCTACGCCTGCCAACCTGGCTTACATCATATTTACGTCAGGCTCTACAGGCAAGCCCAAAGGCGCCCTGCTTGAGCATAAAAACATGGTTAACCACCTGTTTTCTAAAATTAACGAGTTGGCGCTCAACAACCAGTCGGTGGTGGTGCAAAACGCCTCACAAAGCTTTGACATATCAGTATGGCAGTTTTTGGTAGCCCTGGCCACCGGAGGCCGCACAGTAATATACCGCAATGAACTGGTGCTTGAAATTGAGCAGTTTATTGAGCAGGTACAGGCCGATGGGGTTACCCTGCTTGAGGTAGTACCCTCTTACCTGAACCTGATGCTTGACACCCTTGAAGGGGCCACCAGCAAGCAGCCTTACCCAGAGTTGAAGTACCTGCTTGTAACGGGCGAAACTGTGAAGCCCACCCTGGTTACACGCTGGTTTGAGCACTACCCAAATATTGCGGTGGTTAACGCCTATGGCCCTACTGAGGCTGGCGATGACATTACTACCCATATAATGACGGCCCCGCCTGTCGAGGGCACTGTACCTATTGGCACCACCGTGCAAAACATGCGCATTTATATTGTAAATGAAGCCATGGAACTATGCCCGGTAGGTGTAAAAGGTGAAATTGTAGTCTCTGGCCACGGTGTGGGGCGCGGTTACCTGAACAACCCTGAAAAAACTGCTGCCGCCTTTATTACTGACCCCTTTAGGGAAGAGGAAGGTGTGCGTATGTATAAAACTGGCGACCTGGGCAGCTACCAGCCTGACGGCAGCCTGGTTTTTTACGGCCGTAAAGACTACCAGGTAAAAGTAAGGGGCTTTAGAATTGAACTGGGCGAAATTGAGCACTGCATGGCCAATGTGCCCGGTGTTAGTGAAGCCGTTGTGGTAGACCTTGAAGATGAGCATCAAAACAAGTACCTGAGCGGTTATGTAAAGCTGCGTAAAGGCCAGGTTTTAGATGCCGAGGCCATACAGGCCCATGTGGGCCGTTACCTGCCAGAGTACATGGTGCCCGCTTATATTACCATTATGGATACCTTCCCTACCACCCGGGCAGGTAAGATAGACCGTAAAAACCTGCCCCTACCCAATGCAGGGGGCGCTGCAGAGGCATGGTTAACCCAGCTGGGCAGTTATATGGCAGCCCAGGTGCCGGCCAACAGCGTGCCTACCACCTTTTACAGCCTGCCTGCCCTGCCAGTGCTGGCCAATGGGCAGATTAACTGGCAAAAGCTGCGCCGCCAAATAAAACTACAGGCCCAGCAGCAGCAAACCTTTGTGAGCCCACAAAATGAACAGCAGCAGCACCTGGCCGAGTTGTGGCAAGAGGTGCTAGAGGTAAACCCAATAAGCATTCATGACAACTTCTTTGCGCTGGGTGGCCACTCGCTCAAAGCCATGCGCATCTTGTCGGGTATCAGAAAGCTGTTTAACACTAAAATAGAGCTGGCCGTATTCTTTGCCCACCCCACCATTGAAGCACTGGCAGCCCAGCTTGATGTAGCCGAGCAAAACAGCTATACCGCCATTGAGC
>CAZXTW010000405.1:0-6066 GCA_964643525.1 uncultured Roseivirgaceae bacterium | reverse complement strand
TGGCAAAGCACAAGCACCGTTGCCATGAGAATTACCGCACTTTTAGTAGCCTCTAGTTGGTTCAAAGTGCCTGTCAAATAAATATCTAAATCAGGGCAGTAATACATAATGGTGCCATTAGCCCCTGAGTGCCCAATGGCCACAAAGTTTGGTAAGCTGCTATCAAGCTCGGTAAAATCAATCTTACGCAACCCAAAACCGTATGCCATCCCTTGGGTCTCTGCTATCCACTGCTGCATCTGGCCCAGCGTAGCTGCTGAAACCAGCTTGCCATTCATCAATGCATTAAGGAATACAATCAGGTCTTTTCCTGTAGCAACAACTGCGCCTCCTGCCCAGTCGGCACTCAGGCTCTTGAGTGAACTCAACTCATGACTACCGGCATACATCTCTGCCATTGGCAGGGTTGGCTGCTCCGGCTCAGACCGCTGGTTCAAGTAGGTGTGGACCATCTTAAGCGGAATGAACATATTTAATTCAAAAAATTCATGTAGCGCCAACCCACTTACATTTTCTACAATCATACCCAGTAAAACAAATTCTGTATCAGTATAAAAATACCCTGTTCCGGGTGCAAAACCAGGTTTAAAATGGGCCTTCGAAAACGCAATCAACTCTTCAGGCTGCCAAAAACGGTTGGGTGCTGTCATAATTAAATCAAACATACCTGGCGTGCCATCAACCGTGTTAGGGCTAAAATAATCAGGCAAGCCAGAAGTATGTCGCAGCAAATGGGCCACCGTAATTGAATCGCCATAATCAACTCCCTCATACACATGTAAGCCCGCCATAACATCAGCAGGCAGGTAACTGGCAATACGGTCATTAAAACCAATAAGCCCCCTATCTACCAACATACCTATTGCAGTGGCAGTAAATGTTTTACCTACGCTGGCAGTATAAAAGGGGTTATCTGTAGTAACCTCAGTGCCATCATGAAACGTACCTTTTGCGGCATGCCATTCAATGCCCCTCGTTGGCGAATAAACAGATAGAAAAACATTGTGGATGTTCTCTTTACTCAGTTCTTTATGAAGCAATGCCTCTATTTGTTTAAAAGTGGCTTCTTGCGCAATAGTGAGTGATTCAAGCATGACGAAAAGTAATATTAAGCTAATTTTTTTCATGGTAATGAACATTTAAGAAGTGTAAAGTTGGCATGCTTTCCTGACTATTTCGTTCTGAATTATTCTAAGATGAAAAACCGGACAACAAAACCATAGCAAAATTAAACTGGGGTTAAAACACTTCTGCACATCGCCCTGGCTATGCCCCAATCAATACCTGGCTAAAAAAGTCCTGATTTTCATTTTGCAGTCCTATCCTATAATCTGAAGCGCAGCAGCGGTTGGGTTTCTCCAACTTTGGGTCATCATTGAAGCTCAGAAGCATAAAACATGAAATGGCCTGGCAAACAGGCAGGTAATATTGACTGCTTCTCTACCAACGAAATTCAATACACTCAAAATAAAAGCAAACCATCATGAAAAAAATAATCGTAGCAGGGGCAACCGGTTACTTGGGCAGCCACCTGGTAAAAGAACTGCAAAGCCAGCAAGTACCCTTTCAAGCCATTGGCAGAAGCAAAAAGCGCCTGCAGGCACTAGGGCTGGCCAGCCATCAAATCATCTTGGCACAGGTAACCAACCAAACCACACTACAGGGCCAGCTACAAGGGGCCCAGGTAGTGATATCAACCGTGGGCATAACCCGCCAAAAAGATGGACTCACCTATATGGATGTTGATTATCAGGCCAATATGAACTTACTCAACGAAGCAAAAAAAGCCGGAGTAAAAAAGTTCATCTATGTATCGGTACTTAACGGAGAAAAAATGCGGCACCTCAAAATCATGGAAGCAAAAGAAAAATTTGTTGATGCCCTGAAACACTCAGGTTTACAATACCTAATTGTACGGCCCAACGGTTTTTTTTCTGATATGAAAGACTTTCTTGACATGGCACAAAAGGGCAAGGTATACCTCTTTGGCCATGGCAACTACAAGCTAAACCCCATTCACGGGGCCGATTTAGCCAAGGCCATCATAGAGGCGATAGACGCCAACCAGCCTGAACTAATTGTGGGTGGGCCAGACATTTTAACCCAGAATGAAATAGCCAGAATGGCGCTGAAAGTATGGCAGCGGCCTGTCAAAATCATCCACCTGCCTGAATGGGTCAGGAAAATGATTGTACGATGCCTGAAAGCCTTTACCTCATCAAAAACATACGGCCCCTTTGAGTTTTTTCTTGCCATGATGGCACAAGACAACATTGCCCCCAGGCACGGGGTGCAAAGGCTACAAACCTTCTTTACCTGGCAGGCAGATCAACTCAGTAAAAACCAAACATCATGAAAAACAAAACACTAGTGCACAGCATAGTAAGCCACCAGTGCCCAGGCTGCCGCTCTGAAAAAATGTTTGTGGGCCAGGCATACAGTAAAAAGTTCAGTAGCATGCACAAACACTGCCCAAACTGTGGGCAGGCATTAGAGCCAGAACCCGGCTTTTATACAGGGGCCATGTATATAAGCTATGCCTTTCAGGTAATTATACTGGTTGTAGCCACAGCCACCTATGAAATACTTCACATAAATGGCTCAATAATAGCGTACCTAATGCTAGTAGCAGGCATCAACCTGTTGTTGTTTCCGCTTCTATTCAGGCTCAGCCGGTCTGTTTGGGCGCACCTGTTTATACCCTTCAAGCCACAAACCTGGTCAAAAGTAAAAGAACTATAAATACATTGGGGTTACAAAAAATGCAGTGCCCATGGGCACTGCATCTCATCAATAGGCTGCTAAAAACAGCCATTACAAAATGGTTAAGCCTGCTTAGCCCATCATGGCCATCAGCAAGTCATGCTGGGTAATAATATGCACCTGGTTCTCTTCATCACGCACCAGCAGGGCTTTTTTATCTTTGGCTATTAACGACGACAGCACGTCTACCGTATTATCCATCCCTACAAACTGAAAAGACGTGTCCATCACCTCAGCAATGGGCTGCTCTTTCAACTCCGGCTGCTCAATCAGGCGGCTCAGCACATGCGAGTCAGTAATACTGCCCACAAACTCGTCGTTCTTCATCACAGGTATCTGCGAAATCCCCTCCTGGTTCAACAGTTTAATCGCATCAGCCACCTTCATATTGCTCTGTACTGAAAACAGGTTCCGGCTGCCATTTCTGTGGGCAATAATATCTTTGGCTGTGGCATAACTACGGGTTTCTACAAACCCATGGTCGCTCATCCAGTCGTCATTATACACCTTATTCAAATAACGCGTACCATGGTCTGGTAAAATCACCACCATCAGGTCGCCTTCTTTCAAATGCTCGCGGGCATACTCAAGTGCCCCGTGCACTGCAGCCCCGCATGACCAGCCAATAAACAACCCTTCGTCGCGCGCCAGCTTGCGCGTCATAATGGCTGAGTCTTTATCCGTAACCTTCACAAAATGGTCTATCAGCTCAAAGTCTACATTCTTAGGCAATATATCTTCGCCTATGCCTTCGGTCAGGTAGGGGTAAATCTCCTTCTCGTCAAAAACACCAGTTTCTTTGTACTTCTTAAATACTGAGCCATACGAATCAATCCCTACAGAAACCACATTGGGGTTTTGTTCTTTCAGGTACTTAGCTGTGCCGCACATTGAGCCTCCGGTGCCTACCCCTGCTGCCCAGTGGGTAATCTTACCTTCAGTTTGCTGCCAGATTTCAGGGCCGGTAGTTTCGTAATGCGCCTTGGCGTTTGAAAGGTTGTCGTACTGGTTGGGGTAAAATGAGTTGGGTGTTTCCTCATTGAGCTTCTTAGCCACAGAGTAATACGAGCGCGGATCGTCAGGGGCCACATTGGTAGGGCAAACAATTACCTCAGCCCCCATGGCACGCAAAATATTAATCTTTTCCTGGCTTTGCTTGTCATTCAGGGTAAACACACACTTATAGCCCTTGGCAATAGCCACCAGTGCCAAACCCATGCCTGTATTGCCCGAGGTACCCTCAATAATAGTACCGCCAGGCTTCAGGCGGCCATCGGCTTCAGCATCTTCAATCATCTTCAGGGCCATACGGTCTTTCATAGAATTACCTGGGTTAAAATACTCTACCTTAACCAGTACGGTACCTGCAATGCCTTCGGCCAGCTTATTAAGCTTCACCAGCGGGGTATTCCCGATAGCCTCTACAATAGAATTGTAATACATGGGTTGTTGTTGAATTTGGTTTTAACAGGTCAAAATTACGACTTTGCCCAGTCATTAAAAAGTAGCCAATACCCTGCCGCATAAAAAGAAAACAGCCCGCTACATGGCGGGCTGATTTAACACGTGGAATGAATTTAAGAGTATCAAGCTGTTACAAATCAATCTTTTGTCAGTTCAAGTAGGTCAGGTACAATAACCAGAATGATATATACCATAACCATACACCAAAAGTAAACATAGGCCAGTACCCATAAAATACCCCCTGGGCCTCATATTTACTCAATAGCCCCCCTAACCTGGCACAAAAGCAGGTGCAGCGCAGCCTAAACCATAATTAACAAATGCAAATGCGCATTACACAAACTACCATAAAGCACACTATGCAATACACAGTAAAGAAAAACAACACCAACTATAACCCTGAAGCACCACTGGCAACCAAAGCCCGACACAAAAAATAGGAATTCTTAGAAAATATTAGGTTATTCATAGTCACACCTAACTACAAACTAAAACCATGTTTAAAACCAAAAGTAAAAACATACTTACCGGCATAAGTTTGCTGCTTGCAGCAGCGCTGTACACCGGCTGCGACAACCAGCCCAAAGAAACAGCTGACAAGCCAGAAAAACCGGCCAAAACCGCTGAAGAGCACCATGCCTTCCATGCCCTGGGCACCCTGGCCGACATTCGCGACGGCGTTGCCCCTGAACCACTGAAAAAACTGAAAGGCATTAAAGTAAACGAAGTAGAAAATGCACAGCTAAACCTGGCCTACCGCAACGCCACCGTGGGCGGCATACCAGTACGCCTGCGCACCTACGAGCTACAGGCCATTGAAGGCGATGAGGTAATTGTTGGCCCTTTAATTGAACCTGACCCAACCAGCCAGGTAAACATTAAAGTACTGAACCAGCTGCCAGAGTCAATGGACCCACAGTACTGGTTTTACCAGGCCTGGGGCCAACTGCCACAAGCCCGCCAGCAAGAAATACTACAGTATGTAGAAGCCAGCGGCACCATAGGGCCTGACCTTGCCCAGCTATTGTCTGAAGCACAAAAAAGCAGCCTCTGGGGCCAGCCGCTGCTTGACTACGCCAATAACCCGGCAACGCCCTCTTCAGATTCATCTAACGCCATGACCTATTTCAACCAGTTTGCCCCTGGCTGGGAAGTAGATGACCTGACCAATGCCCCCGTAACCCAATTGGCTGAAAACCTTTGGAGCATTCCCCGCATTGTGAATGGGGCAACCAGTGCAGACAGCACCTGGCACCTGCTGTTTACCCAAAACCTTGATGGCAGTGACATTCTAAAAGTATCATTGGCCATAAGCCATGCTGACCCTGCCCACCACAACCACAACATACCCCACAACTTTAACTACACCAACCTGCATACCCATGGCTGGCATGTAAGCCCGCGTGAAGATAATATTTACCGCCAGGTAAATCCTGGCAAAAGCTCGCTGTACAGCTACAACCTGCAAAACCATGAGGCCGGCACCTTTTGGTACCACCCCCACGTACACGGCAGCACGGCCATACAGGTAGCCAGCGGGGCCAGCGGGCCACTTATTGTTAGAGATACCGACCTGAGCCAGTACCCCGCCCTCAAAACCGCTACTGATAATGAAGAGTTTTTGGTGATTAACCAAATCCTCTTCCACCCTGAAATTGGTGAACTGCCCGACTTCCATACCCTGCAAACCATCTACTCGCTGCCCAGGTTTCCCGCATTGAACAGCCAGCTGCCCGGCACCACCATTAATGGCCAGGTAAGTCCCATCATCACTGCCCAAACCGGGCAGGCCCGTCGCCTGCGCTTTATAAGCTCGGGCTTTAAAAACAATGTGGCCTT
>CAZXTW010000404.1:0-6074 GCA_964643525.1 uncultured Roseivirgaceae bacterium | reverse complement strand
GCCTGCACAACCTTGCCATCGGCATCGTTTTCAAGGCACAGCTGCAGCACCTCTACAGTAGCGGCGGCATCGCCTGCGGCACGGTGGCGGCCCTCTATGGTAATATTCAGCTGTTCGCACAGGTTGCCCAGGCTGTAGCTGCCCATGCCGGGCAGCAGCTTGCGGCTTAAGCGCACCGTGCAGAGCCGTTTCAGGTTTAGTTTATGGCCAGCCCCTTCAAACTCGTACTTTAAAAAAGAGTAATCAAAGTTCACATTGTGGGCCACAAATATATTGCCCTGCAAAAAGGCCAGCATATCTTGAGCCACATCAGCAAAGGGCGGGGCCTCTGCCACCATATGGTCATCAATGCCGGTTAATGAAGTAATAAAGCCAGGTATGCGCCGGCCGGGGTTTATCAGGGTGTGGTAGCTGTCTGTAATCTGCTGGCCATCAAAAATAAATATGGCCACTTCAATTACCTTATTAAAGCCGGCCCGGCTGCCGGTAGTTTCTATATCAACAATGGCGTACACCCAACAATGTTAACCATTTCAATAAATAAATGCTAACACTGTTAGGTGAAAACGCCAAACACTAAATACAATGGTAATTAAGCGGGTTTTACTTTACCCTGTTGCCGTGCTTAATCACCATATCTACATTTTGCAGCAGGCTTATGTAGCGCAGCACATCGCCCTTAACGGCAATAATATCTGCATACTTCCCTTCGCTAATGGTGCCGTAGGCATCGTCAACATCCATAATAACAGATGGCCAGTAGGTAGCAGCTTTGATGGCATACATGGGGTCAATGCCAAACTCGTTTACCCATACGTCCAGCTCGTTCCAGGTGCTTTGTATATGAAACTTCATGGGTATGCCGCTGTCGGTGCCTACCAGCAACACCACGCCAGCTTCCATTAGCTGCTTTACCTTGCGCTCAAGGGTGGGCTTGCGGGTGGGCGTAATCTGAAAGTAGGGCAACCGGCCGGGGTGGGCAATGCTCTGCTTAATATCGGCCACCACACTATCGGGCAGGCCCAGGTGCCAGGCATCGTGGTCAAGCTTTTCAGGGTTATCGCGCACATACTCGTAATTATACAGGCCTTCAACGGTGGGCGTCCAAAACAAAGGCCCCTTATTCATCTGGGCGGTGCGTTCTTTAATCATTTCCATCACATCGGCCGGGTATTCCGGGGCTGACGACAGGCCGGTGTGCTCAAAACAATCTACCCCGGCCTTTAGCCCACGCCGTATCTCTTCAGGGCGGTGGCTATGGGCCACTACCGTCAGGTTGTGTTTGTGGGCTTCATCAACCACGGCCATGACCTCAGCCATAGTCATCTGGTCCTGGTCAATCAGCTTAATACAGTCCACCCCGGCATCGGCCAGTTGTTTAACCTTGGCGCGGGCATCTTTTTCGCCGGTTACGCCCCAACGAAAGGCCTCAGTACCCGGGTAAGGCTTGTGCTGTATAAACGGCCCTGCCATATACATGGTGGGGCCGGGTATCTGCCCGCTGTTAATGCGGTCGCGCACGCTCAGGCTTTCTTCTAGCGGACCGCCCAGGTCGCGGGCACTGGTTACCCCGGCCATCAACAACTGGTGGGCTGAGGCTGGCATAATTACGCTTTCAAAAATAGGGGGGTAGGTTTTGTCCCAGTAGGTATAATCAGCATGGCCGTTAATCATCAGGTGCACGTGCATGTCCCACAGGCCTGGCAGCACGCTCATGCCCTCAGTGCTAATCACCTCGGCCCCTTCTGGTACTGGTAAGGTGCCTACCGTACCCACGGCGGTTATCTTCTGGCCTTCAATAATAATCACGCTGTTGCGCACAGGCGTGCCGCCAAAGCCGTCAATCAGGGTGCCGCCTACAAGGGCTTTTACCTGTGCCTGCCCTGGTGCTGCCAATACCAACATACCCAATAACAGGGCCCAGCAGCGCAGCAGGCCATTCATCAATTGTTTTATGTGCTTCATACAATAGTTAATCGTGTTGCGGTTAAACCTCTATTTAGTGAATAAAGCCAAATTAACCATGCACAAAAACAACATTGTGCCAGCCAGGCCATTTGCCGGTGGCAGTGTACTAAGCTTTACAGCCTGATTGTAAGCACAATAATAAATACCAGGGTGGGCAGTAGCGACAAAATGAGCCGGGTATTGAGCCGGTCCATGGTGTTGCTGGGTAGCTGAAAAACAGCTGTTTTTCTGGCCCTGAATACCAAGATGAGCGACTCTATAATAATATAGTAGTACCCAACTGTCAGTAGCCCGTCAACAAAAATCTTTTGCGGGGTAAGGGGGGTAAGAAAGGTTTCGTTAATTAAAAAGATGTGTATAGGCAGCAGCGCCAGGCTAAGCAAAAGGCCCAGGGTAATGCCCAGCAGCCGCCTGAACAGCAGCAGGGGGCTGCATACCAGGGCCATCCCTAATGAGCATGCAAAGCCAATTCTGGCATAGGCTATACCAAATTGATCGGCCAGTGAAATTAAAGCAAAAGTTTGGTTGGCGTAATTCAGCCCTACTAATAAAAATAAGGCGTACAATACCAGGTTGCGTCTGTCCATGGGGGTGTTGTGTTTCAATGGCTAAATATCGGGCATTTACCCTTAAAAACACTTACTTTTTTCAGTTGTGCCGGGGTAATTGTTAACCAAAGCTTACATGGCCGGCTGGCCCGGTTGGCTATAGGGTATTAATGGCCTGCAGTATTTTCTGGCAGGCCAGCTCAATTTCCTGCTCTGTAATAGTCAGTGGCGGGGCAATGCGCATGGCATCATCACAAAACAAAAACCAGTCAGTAATAATACCAAGGGCAATGGCTTTGTCTATCACGGCTTTTAGTACTTCAAATGACTCAAACTGCACGGCCATCATTAACCCCCTGTTGCGTATGCCTTTAATGGCTGGGTGCACCAGCAATTGCCTGAACAGGGCGGCCTTGCGGTTTACCTGGGCAATTAAATCGCCATCGGTAAGCAGGTTTACGGTGGCCAGGGCAGCTGCTGCACTCACAGGGTGGCCACCAAATGTGGTAATATGGCCCAGTATGGGGTTGTCAGTTAAGCAATGCATTATATGCCTGGGGGCCATAAACGCCCCTATGGGCATGCCACCGCCCATGCCTTTGGCGCTTACCACAATATCAGGCACAAAGCCAAACTGCTCAAACGCCCAGAAGGTGCCTGTGCGCCCAAAGCCGCACTGAATTTCGTCAGCTATAATCAAGGTGCCTGTAGCTTTACACCTTGCCTGTAACTGCTGCCAGTAGCCGGGGCAGGCGGTGTGTACGCCAGCCTCACCCTGTACCGTTTCTATAATAATGGCGGCTGTGCGCTCGGTAATATGCGCCAGGTCATCAGCCTTGCCATAGGTAATGTGGTGCACATCGGGCAGCAGGGGCCTGAAGTTTTGCTTGTACTGCTCACCACCACCTACTGATAGTGCCCCGTGGCTTGAGCCATGGTAGGCATTGCGGCACGATACCAGCCCGGTGCGCCCCGTATACCGCTTGGCCAGCTTCAGGGCGCCCTCTACCGCTTCGCTGCCTGAATTAACCAGGTAGGCATTATCAATAGGGTCGGGCAGGGTGGCCGTAATGGCCTGGGCCAGTTGCACCTGCGGTTGCTGCACAAACTCGCCATACACCATTACATGCATGTAGCGGTCGGCTTGCGCCTTTACCGCAGCCACCACTGCCGGGTGGCGGTGGCCCACATTGCTCACCCCTATGCCGGCAATCAGGTCAATATACTCTTGCCCATTGGGGCCATACAGCATTACACCTTCGGCCCGTTCTACCTCAATCATGAGCGGAAACTGCGAGGTTTGCGCCAGGTGGTTCAAAAACAATTGTCGGTGGCTAATCATACCGCCAAATTAAACATCATTGCGCAGGGCACACAAAAAAAGCCCCGCATTGCGGGGCTTTGTATTTATGTAAGCGGTAATTTCTTTAAAACTCAACAGGCAATGAGGCCTGCACATTGTCCCACTTAAACAGCAGGTTGGTTTTTTTCACTCCTTTTTGCTCAAACTCAATGGTAAATGGCTCGTACACGGTGCTGCCTTTGCTTACGCTGGCTGGCACCCTGAAAACGTCTTTTTTCTCATTGTAGCGGTAGGCGCCCCATTGGCCCAGGTCTTCATTCACAATAATGGTCCACTCATTTGCCTCAGGTATGGCAAATAACGAGTAGGTGCCTGGCTCAAGGGTTTTGCCCCCCAGCTTAATAGGCTCAGTAACCGTAATTTCAGTGGCCTCGTTGGCGCCCAGCCTCCATACTTTGCCATAGGGTACTAACGCGTCAAAAATGGCCCTGTCTTTTTTATGCGGCCTGCCGTAAGTAATTTTTACATACGTATCTTCATACTTCATAGTAGTTAGCGACAAAGGGCTTGGCCTTGACTTCAGGGCCTCCTGGGCGCTTACACCATTACAAACAGCAAACAACACCAGCAACAGGGTGGTAAATACAAATTGCTTTTTCATTTAATTAATAGTTTAACATTCAATTGTCAATCAGTATATCATTCTATCTGGTTACGCATGCTCACAGCTGGCAACAAATAGCAGCCTGTGTTCATTTCGTAAGTTTCAAACAGTTAAGATTTTGCATGAGCGGGTCAAATTAGCATATCTATTATTGTAATACGAACAAAAAGCATGCTAATTTCGCATAGTTGTTATGAAAGGTAATCGCCCCGACTTTGATGATATTTTTATGGAGCTGGCCGTTAACGTGGCCCGGCGGTCGCACTGCATTAGGCGGCAGGTAGGTGCGGTATTGGTTAAAGATACCCGCATCATTTCAATTGGTTACAATGGCCCGCCACCCAATACACACAATTGCGATGAAGAGTGGCCTGAAAAGGGCTGCTCGCGCGATTCAAAAGGCAGCTGCTACCTGGCCATTCATGCCGAGCAAAATGCCATTTTGTATGCTGTAAAAAACAACACTTCGGTAGAGGGGTCAACACTGTACGTCACCCTGTCGCCCTGCCTGGCCTGTGCGCGTGTGATCTACACCATGGGCATTACCAAGGTTATTTTCCTGAATGCCTATGCCAAATACAAGGGCCTGCCCAATGACGAGGGGGCAGAGTTTTTACAGCAATTTGGTGTAACCGTGCAGCAATACCAGAAGTCCATCGAAACCTACTCGCCTTTGATATAGTAGCTCATTGACTCATAAAGTGTAGGGCTACATTTTGTTGTCTACTTGCAAACATATATGTTGCAGTCAATGAGTAAGCAAAATCACAAACAACACAAAAGAGAAAGGCAACAGCGGCGGCCGCACGACCAGTTTGCCCTGTTTATGCTGCAGGATATTGAATGGGCCAAGCGCTTTTTCCAGCGTAAGCTGCCTCAAAAACTGGCCAGCCAAATTCCGTGGGAAACGTTTCAGCGCCTTAATGACAACGACACCAGTGAAAACCTGAAGAAAACCATAACCGATGTAGCGTATAAGGTACTGTTAGCCGGTAAGTTTGAGTTGTACCTGTTGTTTGTGGTAGAGCACAGAAGCAGCCTGCCCCAAAAGCACCTGCCCATCCAGTTTAAGCTGCTGCGCTACCTGCTGGCTAAGCTCAATGCTTTTTTTGAGGTGCTTGAAGCTGACTTGAATAAACCAATTGATAAGGCCAGCAAAACAGGTGATGAAGCCACGGAAGGTGTACCTACTGCATTTCCCTTACCTGTATTGTTTGTACTGTATAATGGTGAACAGCAGTGGCAGGTGCTGACTTTAAAAGAGTATTACCGCCAGTTGGGTGCCCCGGAAGACCTGGTCAGCCTGGTGCTGGAAGTACCTTACGTGTTATATGACTTGAGCAGCCAAAGCCAGGAGGCCATTGATGCTGGCTTTGGCGATGTGCCTGAACTGCGTGCCATGCTGCAATCAATGAAGACCATTTGGCAGGTTGACTCTGCCCCAGAACTAATCAATGATATTTTACGTGATGATGATAAGCTGCAAAGCCGTGTAATTCAGGCCATATTAAATTATATTCGTACAGCGTTTAAAGACAAAGCAGCTTTTGAAACTGTTCTAAAAGAAAACCTTGGAGAAACCATGATAGGC
>CAZXTW010000403.1:0-6080 GCA_964643525.1 uncultured Roseivirgaceae bacterium | reverse complement strand
TTGAGTTCTTACACGGGCGTACAGCAGTTCAGAAATGATTTTGGCCTGGGCTTTGACGGCTGGTTTGCCATGGCTGGTGATGATTATGGCCTTGACCTGACCTTTAACAGCAAAGAAAATACATTTAAAAGCCTGTTGTCATTAGTGCCGGGCATGTACCTTGAAGACTTTAGCGAACTGAAAACAGAAGGCACGCTGGTATTTTCAGGCGCAGCCAAGGGCATATACAGTGAGTACAGCCAGGAAATACCCACTTTTAACCTGATGCTAAAGGTAGATGATGCCATGTTTCAATACCCTGACCTGCCCACAGCAGTGAACAACATTAAGGCCGACCTGCGCATTGAAAACACTGATGGTAAAATGGAGCACACGGCTGTGCTGCTCAAGGCCTTTCATATGGATCTGGGCAGCAACCCCATTGATGCCTCCCTGCACCTGAAAAACCTGGTAAACTATGACATGGATGCCAACGTGAAGGCTACGTTGAACTTAGATGAGCTAAGCACCATGGTACCCATGGAGGGGCTTACCATGAAGGGCACCTTTAATACCAACCTCGTGGCCAGCGGGGTGTATGACTCAGTGGCCAACACCATACCCACCATTGACCTGACCATGGGCCTGCAGCAGGGCTACATGAAATATGCTGAATACCCGGTAGAGATGAGCGACATCCACTTTACCTCATCAATAACCAACAAAAGCGGCAAACTGGCTGAAACACTTATTCTGGTGAATGACTTTGTAATGCTGGTTGATGGCGAAAAGATGGCTGCCAACATGCGCCTTGAAAACCTGGATGATTACACCTGGGACGTAGCCATGCACGGCAACCTTGACCTGGAAAAGCTCATGACGCTGTACCCCATAGAGGGCACTACGCTTAAGGGTAAAATACAGGCTGATGTTGACAGCAAGGGCAAATACTCTGATATAGAAGCTGAACGCTACAGCCAGTTGGCCACCAGGGGCACGGTAAACATCAAAGATTTTTATTATGCTGATACTGACTACCCCCAGGGGGTAGGCATTGCCACGGCCAAGGCCTCATTTAACCCATCGCAAATTACCCTAAGCAACATGCAGGGCCACTTTGGCCGCAGTGACATGCAGGCCAATGGTTTTATTGGCAACTACATGGCCTACGCCTTTGGCGAGGAGACGCTAACCGGCCGCCTGAACTTTAACAGCAAGCTGGTTGATGTGAACGAGTGGATGCCCGAGTATGAAGAGGCCCCCGAAGCGGCAGATACCGCAGCTGCTGATGCCCCCGATGCCCCTGTTGATTCTACTGCCCTGGCCGTAGTACCCGTACCCAAAAACATTGACTTTTTACTGAAAAGTACCATTGATAAGGTAGTGTATGACAACCTGAACCTTGACAATGTAAAAGGCAACATTGTGGTAAAAGACGGCATTATGCGGCTAGACGGCATGCAGTTTGGCCTGCTAAACGGGCAGTTTGCCATGCAGGGCAGCTACAACACCAAAGACCTTGCGCACCCCCGCTTTGATTTTGACCTGGCCATACAAGACCTGAACATTGGCCAGGCCTACCAGGCATTCAATACCGTACAGGTGATGGCCCCTGTTGCTGAGCGTGTAAACGGCAACTTCTCTACCAAATTTAAGATGGGCAGCGAGCTGGGCCAGGACATGATGCCTGTATACAGCACCATGAGCGGCGATGGGCTCGTAGAGGTAGCCAAGGCCACCATTACCGGCTCTAAAATATTGAGCGGCATCAACAGCCTCACCAAGCTTGATCTGGGCAATACTGACGGCAATAAAAGCACCCTGATTGAAGACATTGTCATGCAGGCTGAAATTAAAAACGGCCGCCTGTACATCAAGCCTTTTGACTTTAAGCTGGGCAACCTGCCCGTAACGGTGGGGGGCAGCAACGGCATTGACGGCAGTGTTGATTACAGCCTGGTGATGAGCGTACCCTCTGGCGCTGTGGGCGATGCCGCCAACCAGGCCATCAGCTCGCTGGTGGGCAATGACCTGAACCTGGTAGGCGATAATATTGACCTGAACTTTAACGTAGGCGGCAGCTATACTGACCCCAAAGTAAGCCTGGCCAAAGCCAGCAAAGGCAGTAGTGGCGGCGTAGGTGCCAGCGCCAAGCAGGTGATTAGCGACAAGCTGAACGACAAGTTGCAGGAAGAAACCGGCATTGACCT
Organism: uncultured Roseivirgaceae bacterium; assembly: GCA_964643525.1. Classification (GTDB taxonomy): domain Bacteria; phylum Bacteroidota; class Bacteroidia; order Cytophagales; family Cyclobacteriaceae; genus CAZXTW01. The sequence continues at coordinate 3,891 of CAZXTW010000403.1, read as the reverse complement.
GGATACTGACAAACAGGCCGAAGAGCTGAAGGCCAGGGTAGAAGAAGAGAAAAAGCGCGCCGAAGCACTGGCCAAGGCCAAGGCCGATTCTATCAAAGCAGCCAACCAGAAAAAGATAGATGACGCCAAAAAGAAGGCAGAAGAAGAGGCCAAGAAAAAGCTGAAGAAACTTTTTGGCGGGGGCAGGCGCTAATAGTTGATGACGCACCAGCAGCTACAGCAGGTAACCGCCTACTTTAAAGACTGCCTGCAGGCCGATACCCGTACCTTAAGCATATACAATATATTTGGTGCCAGGGCAGAGTGCACACAGGTGTTTGAAGGTGAAGAAGAGCTGGCCAGCGGCGCCATGCCCATGGTGGCCGTAAGCCGCCAGTGGGGCCAGGAGGTAAGCCGCCAGCTGGCGCTGCACCGCGACAAGCAGCTGTACTACTGTGCTTTTTTTATAGTAGGCAAGCTGCCGGCACTGGGCACCAAAAACCAGAAAATATGTGCCCCCTTGCTGCTTTACCCGGCCACCATAGCCCAGCACGATGGCAACTACTTTCTGGAGGCCAACCTTGAGAAGCGCACCCTTAACGTAAACTTTCTGAACCTCATTAAGCAGCCCCAGGCCACTGACATGTACAGCCTTTTTGCTGAGCACCTGCCTCGTGGCCCCTTAGATATGGCCGGTTGCGGTACCATTAAACAGCTGCTGGATACCAATGTTGACGATGTAGATGCTGCCGATGTGTACCTGTACCCCAGGCTGGCTGCCGAGCCGGCCCTGAAAAAAAAGCTGCACAGCAACTACCTGAACAAGTTAAACGGCTTTGAACTGGTAACTGCCGCAGGGGCGGTGGTGCTTCGGCAAGCTACCCAGTCGGGTGGGTTAATCACCGAGCTGCACCAGCTGGCCAAAGCACCGCAATACTCAGCCCCGATACAGGCCCTGTATACCAACCAGCAGGCCAAAGCACAGCCGCTGCCCAGCGGCCTGGTGCCTGTGGTGCTTAACCACGCACAGGCAACGGCCATTAACATGGTAAACAACTACGCCTTAAGTATGCTTTCTGGCCCGCCTGGCACAGGCAAAAGCTTTACCATGGCAGCCATAGCGGCAGCGTATGTGAGCAAGGGCAAAAGCGTACTGGTAGTGGCCAGAACAGACCAGGCGGTAGATGTAGTGGCCCAAAAAGCCGCAGCCATGGGCCTGGGCCAGGTATTGCTGCGTGCGGGTAAGAAAAGCTTTTTAAGTGATTTAAAACGCCGCCTGGCGCAGATACTCGGGGGCGTACCCCCCAACTGGGGCCTGAACAAAAAGCTGAGCAATGAGCTGGCCGGTAATATTGATAAACTTAACCAGCTGATAGGCCTGCTTGAAAAGCAGTTTGAAACAGAGGTAAGCGCTGAGCTTGATAAGGGGGCTTACCTGGCCAGGCATGGCCAGGCCAGCGGCCTGCTGCACAAGCTCAAAAAGTGGTATATATCACGCCGTAACGACAGCAACACACCGCTTTGGGCCCTTTCCGAACAGCTTGAAAAATACCTGACACAGCGCACAGCCACCATACAACAAAAGCTACAGGCCGACTTTCAATACCAGCTTTGGCTTACCTTAAAGCACAACCGGGCTGACTTTCAAAACTACCTCAAAAGCCTGCGCGCCAGGCACTCGGCCGATCAGGATAGGTACCTGGCACAAACCCACCTGCCCAATGTATTGAAGGCATACCCCTTGTGGCTCACCAAAATGGCCGACCTTAGCGAGGTACTGCCCCTGCAACACCAGCTGTTTGATCTGGTCATTATTGATGAGGCCACCCAAAGTGATATTGCCAGTGCCCTGCCCGCCATGCAGCGGGCTGCCAGGGCAGTGGTTGTGGGCGACCCCAACCAGCTGCGCCACATGTCTTTTTTAGCCCAAACCACCCAGGGTGCCCTCCAGAACAAGCATAAGGTAGCAGCCTTTGAGGGCATAACCCTTGATTACCGCAACGACAGCATTCTGGATGCAGTAAGCCAGTCATTGCAGGCGCAGGCGCAAACCACCTTTCTTGACGAGCACTTTAGAAGCACCCCGCGCATCATCAGCTTCAGCAACCAGCATATTTACAGCAACAGCATGCGCATCATGACCCAGGTGCCCAGGGTGGTGGCGCACCGCAGCCTGTTCTGGCTGCAGGTACCCAACGGCAGGCAAGACAAAAAAGGGCACAACCCAGCTGAGGCATTGGCAGTGATTGAGGCCATACAGGCATTGGTACATGAGCAGGCCAGCCTGCCCGCCGGGCTGTGCCAGAGCATAGGCGTGTTATCGCCTTTTCGCGACCAGGCCAACCACCTGTCTGACCTGTTGCTACAGCACTTTACCCAAGAGCAAGTTCAAAAGCACAACATCAGCTGTGGCACGGCACACAGCTTTCAGGGTGAAGAACGCGACGTGATGCTGCTGTCATTTACGGCTGATGACCAAAGCCACCCCACCTCGTTCAGGCATATGAACCGGCCTGATGTATTTAATGTAGCCATTACACGTGCCCGTGCCCGGCAATACCTGTTTACCTCGTTTAGTACGGCCAGGCTCAAGCCCGGCAGCCTGCTGGCCAGTTATTTGGCGCATGTACAGCAAGATGCTGATACCCAGGCGCCCAACCAGCCAGTAAAAGACACGTTTCAGGCCCAGGTATGTGAGGCACTGCAAGCCATGGGGGCAGTTACCTGGCAGGCCTTTGATGTGGCAGGCCTTGAGGTGGATATTATTTTTAAGCTGAATAACGCCAGGTACGGCATTAACCTGATTGGCTACCCAGGGCAGTTTGAAGCTTCATTTAGCCTTGAGCGGTACAACATACTGGCCCGCGCCGGGCTGTTTATGTTTCCTTTGCCCTACTCGTGGTGGTTTTTTGACCGGGCCACCTGCCTGAAGGCACTTACTGAATTTGTAAACAGGCATAACCAAAGTTAATGGTTTACAAGTAAGCTTAACCGGCCTTTGTTTCAATCCAGTGGTTTACAGGTATCAGCTCATAGCCCATGGGGTCCCAGTACAGGCCATCGCGCCCTTCGTTTAGTGACTGTAGGTTGTGCTCTTCAATACTTACCGTATGCTTATAATCAAAGCTGGTGCGGTTTAGGGTATTAAACACCTTATAAATGAGCTTGCAGCGGCCCATGGCGGGCTTGCCGGCAGGCTGCAGCTGCTTTCTGAAAGTTTCTATTTTACTCTCAAACCAGTCGTACTCGCCTTGCTCTATCAGGTTAAGCATTTCAAGCAGCTTGAGCCCCAGTGCCCAGGTGCTGTTGCCTTTTCTGAAAGTATTGATTTGCCGCAGCAGGCGCAATGAGTCAGTAAACTTTTGCTGCGTAAAATACAGCCCCGCTTTTAAAAAGGCCCATTGGTTGGGCAGCCATTCGTTGCTTTTGTATTGCTGGTGCTTTTCAGCCTTATGAATAATTTTGGCTGCGTGGGCATAGTCCTGGCTTCTAAAGCACCCAAAAAACAGGGCTTCTAATGCAAACAGCTCATGCAGCACGCCGTTTTTATACAGCCCTTTGGCTTTATTGGCATGCTCTACCGCCTGGCAGTACCTGCCCAGGTGTATCAATATGCGCGATAGCTCCATATGTATGCCTGCTACGTTGGCTTCTGTTTTTAAGGCCGGGTGTGTATTGACCAGTTGCAGCAAATCATTGCCCAGGGTATGGGCCGTGCTGTAGCCATGCTGGCTCAGGTGGTATTGAATGGCGCACTGGTAATACCAATAGCCTACCTTGGCTGAATTGGTTTGCTCATAAGTATTTTTAAGCGCACTAAGCTCTGCCAGCAGGTTGGCCTGGCTATTGGGCTCAACGCAGGCAGCGGCCATGCCCAGGCGGTACTTCAGCGCTTTGGCATGCAGCAATTGG
>CAZXTW010000402.1:0-6087 GCA_964643525.1 uncultured Roseivirgaceae bacterium | reverse complement strand
TTACTTTTCCTGTAGAGATCATTAGCCAAGGATGTAGCCACCAAAAAAGTAAAAGCGGTAAGCAAAGTCAGCATAGGCCACAAAAACATCAACCGTATCGCCCTTCACCCTAAAGTTGCCCCTTTTAAAGTCAGCTTCGGTGCGGCCATACAAAATATCTACCAGGGCAAACAAAAACTGATTTCTTGGCACTACGTCACCCACTTTTATTCTGATTACGTTCTTGCCAAACTCTTCAGGGTTGCCAATACCATATATACACGAGACTGAAGCCACCACCACCACATCGCGCCGGCCGGTTAATAATGAAGAGGTGGTACTGAGCCTGAGCTTTTCTATTTCATCATTGATTGACAGGTCTTTTTCAATGTATGTGCCGCTGGTGGGTATGTAAGCTTCAGGCTGGTAGTAGTCGTAATAAGAAATAAAGTACTCTACGGCATTGTTAGGAAAAAACTGTTTGAGCTCGCCATAAAGTTGTGCGGCCAGTGTTTTGTTGTGGCTCAGCACCAGCACCGGGCGGTTTACCTGACTTATTACGTTGGCCACAGTAAAGGTTTTACCTGTGCCAGTGGCGCCAAGTAAGGTCTGCGCGGGTTCTCCATTGTTTATGCCTTCTATCAGTTCTTGAATGGCTTTGGGCTGGTCGCCCATAGGTTCGTATTCTGAATTCAGTTCGTAATTCATACCCGTAAATTTTGCGCTTACTGCTTATCAGGGCAAAGTTAGGCACCTACAACCATACATCAGAATATTTTTATTTAAAGAAAACAGCTTTATAAGTAACTAATGTAATAAACATGCGTTTAATAGTACATATTCTATCTTAAGCAATCTGTTTATGAAGTTATGAATTAATAATAGTGTATAATTAAATAAATATGTTATTTATAGTGAGCTAATCAATGGTTTAAGTTAATTAAAATACAATAATATATATTGTGGTTATTTTAAAATGACTATTAATAAATGTGTATATATTAAATTAATACTATTTAACTATGCTAACTAAAGAGAAATTGATTAGCGAAAAGTACGTAGAAGTATCTTACGATGATGCTACAAAAGTAGTAGAAGCTGATTGGAAGGGTTATTTAAAGCTTCAACAGGTAGAGGCGGGATGTTCTGTCATATCTGATGCCATCAGGCAGCGTGACATTACGAGGCATTTAAGCGATCATACTGAGCTAAAGGTGCTGAGTAAGGAAGTGCAGACCTACCTTACCCAAACGTGGTTTCCGCATGTGGCTGATTTAGGCCTGAAAAAAATTGCAGTGCTGGTTAGTCTTGATGTGTTTGCCCAAGCCACTGTGAATAAGGTAAACAGTGAATCGCATGTGCAGGTGGCCGACCTAACCATACGCACTTTTATGAATAAGAAGGAGTGTATGGAGTGGTTAAATGAGTAGAGCAGCTACTATACCTTACTTTTTTTTTAAGCGATTAGAATACTGGCCTTTGTTTTTGTAGATATACCAAATCATTAACCTTAAAGTAATTACCTGACTTATTTACTCTGAATTATTAGCTATGTTATTATGGAACTCTCTTATGCTTACCAGACCCAAGGAATTTCTGTACTACAAGAGCAAATGCCTGAGCAACAGGCTGGTGAAGACGCACTTATTGCCGGGCTTGACCCGCTGGGGGCCGATGGCAAGTTGAGGCAGCTGCCTGCCCTGAACCAGCAGGCCGATGTAACGGCATTGCGTGCACTGTTGTACGACCTGCTGCCTACGCCAGTACAGCTGGTATCATTCAGTTATGAGCAAAGTGCTGCAGCCATGCGCGATATTGGTTTTGTACTGGGCTCATTAAAGCGGCATGGCATTGAGCCTGTGCAATTGGTGCCTGAGCTTGATTATGTGCTTGATGTGCTGGGCCAGCAAACCAATTACCCACCCCGTGATACACTGCTGCATTATACCAGCTGGAACCCCGAAGGGCTGCGCATGCGCACCTATACTGGTAGTGAAGATGAGTACTACCTCATTAAAAGCGTTCAAGAGGCTGCCCCTGGGTTGTTACAGGCAATTTTTATATTAAACATACTTCATGAAGTTTCTCCCTACAGTGAAGCTTACGGGGCGTACTGCCAACAGGCGGGGCGGGCTTTTGGCAGCATGACGGCCGGTATGGCCCGGGCCATCAGGCATGTGAAGCCCGCGTACTTTGCCAAAGAGCTGCGGCTATATTTTGACCCCATAACTTTGCACGGCCAGCAATGGCTGGGACCAGGGGCGGTAGAAATGCCCATGTTTGTGTTTGACCATTTGCTGTGGAGCGCCGGCAGCAACGACCTGACTTTTGAGCGCTTTCAACATACCTATTTGCCGTATGTTTTACCCTATTTGCGCGAGCTGTATACCAGCCAGAAGGCCAGGCCAGCCCTGGTTACAAAAATGCAGCAGGCACTGAATGAGGCCACTGGTTTTGATGGGCTGCTGTGGCAGAATGCCACTAATTTACTGGCTTTGTGCAAGCAGTTAAAGAAGTTCAGGCTGCCCCATGCAAAAATGGCCGATAAGTCATACAAAGAGCAAGATGGCTACCAACGCAGCAAGGGCAGCGGGGGCTACTCTACAGAGGTGCTTCAGCATATAATTATGCTTTACCTTACCAAGGTAAACACCCTTTCAGAAGCCCTGTTGCACTATGAAAATACATTTGGCGCCGGGTAAGCTGGCTGTTAGTGTTGTGCCGGGCTGTTCCAGATTGCCCATGACCTTTCAGCCTGTAGGTGCAGCATTTCAAGCCCATTTTTTGTGTTAGCCCCAACACTACTGCCTTTAGCCATAAAGGTGGTGGTTTTGGGGTTATAAACCAGGTCATACAGGTAATGGCCACTGCCCAGTAGGCTGTAGTTAATTTCAGGAAAGCTTTGTACGTTAGGGGCCATACCCAGTGGGGTGGTATTGATAATGAGCTGGTGCTGCTTCAGTAAGCCTGGCTGTGCATGCAGTGCCTGGTAGGTAATGGTATTATTGCTGGCAGCCCTTGATACAATCTGGTATGGAATACCCATATCGGCCAGGGCGGCCACAACGGCTTTGGCGGCACCCCCATAGCCTAATACCAGGGCCTGGGCCTGTATGCCCGCAGGTAACCATGCGGCTAATGATTGTTTAAAGCCGTAATAATCAGAGTTATAGCCAATAAGGCCGTTGTGTGTTACTTTGATCACGTTAACGGCGCCCACCTTGGCGGCACTTGGGTCAAGGCTGCTAAGGTATGGAATGACTGCTTCTTTGTAAGGAATGGTTACGTTCAGGCCGGCCAGGTCTGTATTTTGGGCCAAGATGGCTTCTATTTGGGTTATGGGGTCAATTTCAAAAAGCTGGTAAGTGTGCTTAAGGCCCAGTTGGGCAAACTTATCAGTAAAGTATTTTTTAGAAAACGAGTGGCCCAGTTTTTTGCCCAGTAGCCCGAAGGTAGCCATATTATTTACTTTTGGTATATGCTGCAACTCTGTCAATAACCACTACCAGGGCAATGCCCAGCGCACCAAGTAGTATGGCATGTAGCAGGTAGGGGTCTTGCCCGGTTTGTTCAAAGTAGTGCCCGGGCATCAGGTTGGTTTCTGCAATGGGTACTTGTTTGCCGTGGCTGTCAATGGCAAATTCAGTGGCTTTTTTCCAGGGCCATACTTTGTTTAAGGCACCAATCATAAAGCCACTAAGCAGGGCAATGGTCAGGTTGTAGTAACGGCTAAGTAGCCATGATACTACTCTTGAAAAGGTAATGAGGCCAATGGCACAACCAGCAATAAACAGGGCTGCAACATCAACCTTAAAGTCTTTCAATGCTGAAACAATAAATATGTACTTGCCCAGTAACAGCAGTATGAATGACCCTGATATGCCGGGCAACAGCATGGCACAAATGGCTATGGCCCCGCTTAACAGTATAAACCACCAGGTATCTGGCGTGGTGGTTGGCCCCAGCAGGGTAATGCTGTAAGCAATGGCTATGCCTGCCAGCCCGGCTATGACTACGCCCAGGTTCCATTGTTTAATTTCGCGGCTAACCATAATGGCCGAAATGATGATAAGCCCGAAAAAGAATGACCACAGTTGCACAGGGTAGTGCTCAAGGCACCAGGTAATGATGTTGGCCAGTGATATAACGCTTATGGCAATGCCACCAAACAATACCAGTAAAAAGGTGCCATTGACGTGTTGCCACAGTTGCTTGAGCTTAAAGCCAAACAGCAGCTTTACAGCTATGAGGTTGAATGCCTTGAGTGAGGCAAGCAATTGTCCATAGATACCAGTTATAAAGGCTATGGTGCCGCCAGAAACGCCAGGCACCACATCTGCACTGCCCATGGCTACGCCCTTTAAAAACAGCAGGGCGAAATCCTTGATTCTTTGGCTCATAAAATTATTGCTGAATACAAGAAGCAGGTGCGTCCTACAACAATGATTCGTTGTTGAGAAAGTGGGTAAAGGTATCGCCACGTAAGCCCAACCTGATGGTTTCAAGGGGTATTACCTCGTTAGGGGCTATGTTACCCAGATTTACGTTGGCCCCCAGTAGTTTGATAAACCAAACCTGCTGTTGTTTCTGGGGCGCTTCCCAGATTATTTTTTCGTTGGGTATTTTGGTCAGAATCTCTTCAACCAGGCCTGAGCGTACCTCGCCACTAGACCTGAACAGGCCCACATTGCCACTTTCGCGGGCTTCGCCAATGACCTTCCACGAGCCGGCGTCAAGTTCGGCCTGCATCAGGTTAATCCACTTGTAAGGGGGTATAATTACCTGATCGTCTTTTGAGCCCACCTCTGACAGTACCGTAACCTGGTTGGCCAGCTTATTGATGTAATGGCACTTCAGGTCGTGGTCTAGTTCAATAGAACCATCAGACACCTCTACAAAGTCCATTTTGTACTTGTCAAGTACGCGGCGGTAGTCTTCAAACTGGTTACGTACAATAAACGCTTCAAAGAGGGTACCCCCAAAGTAAATGGGTATACCAGCCTCGCGGTACAGGCTTATTTTCTCTTTCAGGTTTGGGGTAACATATGAGGTGGCCCACCCCAGTTTTACAATGTCTGTATAATCGCCAGAGACCTCAAGAAAGTCTTCCACTTCCCGAAGGCTCAAGCCTTTATCCATTACCATAGTAAATCCCGTTTGGCGGGGCTTGCGCGTCCGCTCTGGGATTTGCGTTAAGCTGTAATTCATTCAGTGTTGCCTTTTCTGAATTGGTCTATGATTTTGAAAAGTGCTTTTTGGGTTTCCAGCTTAGGAAAGAATTCAAAAAGCTGGATGTGCTTATCAAAGTCCAAAATTAAAGCATTTTCTAAATAATTAAAGGCTTCTTTGTATTTCCCGGCTTCAATGAGGTATACCGTCATGCGGTAATAAAGGTCGGGGTCGTCGGGCATAGTCTCTAGTCCGTTCATAATCAGGCTAATAGCCTCGTCATAGTCACCCTGCTCATAGTATATCATTGACCATTTTAGCCATAGAATGGATATGTTGGGGTCATGGGCGGCGGCTTCTTCAAAGGCGTCAATGCTTGACAACACGTTGCCCGAGTTGTATTCGGCATCGGCAACGGCCAGCCAGTAGTCGGGGTTATCGGGTTCAAACTTCAGGGCCCGGTTAAAGAAGTGCACGGCCTCCAGCCATTTTTCCTGTGCGCTAAGGCAGCTGCCAATGCCATACCAGGCCTCGCCATACATGCTGTCTAGCTTAACAGATTTGCGGTAGTATTTTATGGCCAGGTCCAGCTGCTTCATTTTTTCATAGGCGGCAGCTATGCAGCAGTACGACTCAGCGCAGGGCCCCTCAATAGTAATGGTTTTCTGGTAAGCATCAAGTGCCTTGTTAAAGGCTTTGAGGTTCATGTATGAGTTGCCCAGGTTAAAAAAGGCCGAGGCAAAAGTTTCATCAATAATGATGGCATATTCGTAGGCGCTCACGGCCTTTTCGTATTGCTGTAGTTTGTTGTATACAATGCCCAGGTTATACCATGCGTATTGCGAGTAGGGGTCGCGGTCAATAAACTGCTGGTAGTAGTTAATACTGTCTTCCAGCTGCCCGTTCATATCAAGGCAGTACGCCAGCTCATAAATGGCG
>CAZXTW010000401.1:0-6092 GCA_964643525.1 uncultured Roseivirgaceae bacterium | reverse complement strand
TACCAGGCAGGCCACCAGGGTGGCCGTCATCATTTTTTTCATAGGTGTAATAAGTAGTAAAAAGTTACCGGATAGTATTCATTTGTTTCGCCACAACCGCCGCAAAAACCCTACCGCAACGGGCAGCCGCCACGGTAATTAACAATTATTAAGAATTGGGCTTAGGGTATGGCAAAAGAATAAAGAACAGACTATACAATAGTAGGGATTAAACCAAAGGCCTGTTGCTGCTCTAGGCTCAAAGCGGCTTTCATTGCGCTGTAATTGCTGTTCATTTGGCGGTACAGTTCAAAAGGCACCTTGCCTTTAGCCGCTTCAAAGCACACCTTTTTCATTAGGCGCACCCCAAAATAGGCGTTTTGGGTCAGGCACAGGGCCAGGGCCCAGTTATGGGTTAATACCAGGCGGTTTACTTCAGGCAGATCGGGCTGTTCATTTCTGTTGGCCCCCTCTACCGCTTTTCTTAACCGCTCTTCTGCCAGGTTATACATTTCTTTGCGCATAAGCCAAACTGCGTTTTCATTGGTGAGCAGTTGGTAGTACTCAGGCGTTTCTGGTACCGCTTGCACTATAGTTTCTAACTCTTGAAACAAAGCCTCAGCAGCACTTAGCTGCCCCAGCTGCTGCATGGCACGCTGTTGGCGCACCAGTATATCAGTTTTATTTTTTGGCTTGTTTGATAAACCATATGCTGCTTTTAAAGCATCTAAAGCTTTTAAGTGGTTTCTGCTAGCTGAATAGGCATCACCCAAAAGTTTCTCTACCTCGTATAGGCCTTCATTAGTTGAAAACTGTTTTCTCAAAACCAATAAAACCTGAATTGAACTCTTAACATAGCCGCGCCTGATCAAAAACTCAACCAAGATTAACCACCCCACAGTATAATGATCAGGAAACGGTTTTTGCATAGCTTGCCCAATCAGGCTACACAAATAGGCATCATTGAATTCTACATTTGGTGTAAGTGTCCATGGGGGGTTACAGCCAGCTATATATTGATCATCTTGGTTTATTTCATTTGCTATCCATAAAGCATTAAGAAGTTGCAGTATAAAAACTGGAGAGCTTTCAGGCACATAGCCCTCTCGCGGCAAAAGAAAAGTTAAAGGCTCTATTTGTTTTACATGGGTTTGCAGCTTACCCCAAGGCACCCCAAAATCAACCTGATAGGTTACAAACTCTAAAAAATCAGCCAGGTACTTTTGTGCCAGGCGCATTACATGGTTGCCTGCGGGTAATATAATAATGTATACCATGGGCACGCTGGCAAATAAATCGCGTTGCATATTAAACGAGCGCCAAATGCGCAGATCAGCATGGTCAAGTATCTGCACAAAATCGGGCAGCAGGGCAATACGTACTTTTTCTTCCTGCCGGTAGGCCGCACGGGCGGGCTTATCTAAAAACGGCTCCATATAATCTACAAAGCCCTGCACTGGCCCATTACCCGTTTTAAAATACCGGGTTATCATTTGGGCATGGGGTAGCTGCTCTTTTAATACAGCAGCTACCATATTGGTTACCGCCTCACGCGCATCGGTCTGGATAATGCCCATATGGAATGAGGGGGTATTGGCCCAGCGCACCAGGCGGCGCAAATCATCAGCATATTGTTGCCTCAGCTGGTCCAAGTGGCAGCGTTTTGTTGGTAGGTGGGGTGGTTTTCAATAATGGGGCTTACCTGTCTGTACGAGCCGTCGTTGTATTCAAACACCACCGAGTTGGCCAGCAGGTGTTTCATAGCTTCGTTGGTGCTGGGCGTGGGTTTATTTTGGGTATTGGCCTGGTGTAGTGCTTTTAATACGGCCCACGCCTCTTCGTCTAGCTGGTTGGCCATTCGGCCCAGGCTGCGCACGGCATTGTGCACATCTGTTTCAGTAATTTGCTTACCTGTTGCATACGCAGCAGCCTGGTCGGTAATGCGCATCAACAACCGGGGGCTGCCGCCAGAAAACAACACCATTTGGTCAATCAACTCCCTGTTGTCAAACAATTGCTCATTTACACGCAATAACAAAAACTTACGCATCCGCTCTTTTGCCTTAACCAGCACGTTACCGCCTTTGTCTTTAAGCTTTACCATGGGCAGGGGCACAATTAGGCGGCAATAGTTTTCAAGCATACCAGCATCATGTATCATTTCAATAGGCAGGGCCATCACAATATTGGCCAGCAGCTTGCTTAAATAGCCAGAGCCGTCAATCAACAAGCTGCGCTGCGCACTCAGGTCAGTAATCTTTTCAAGGTCGTCAACAATAAACAAAACGTCTCGGCCTAACTTTTTGGCCCGTACGGCTTTTACAGCTTCTGCCAAAAAAGCGTTAAAGTGTGCAATGTATTGGGTAAAGCGGTTTTTAAAGGTAGTGCGGGTAACTTTGCGGGTTTCTGCTGCCCCAATAGCTTTTGCACGCACTTTGGTAATGAGCTGAAACAGGCCTGGTATACCCGCCTTAACATCAGCCCCAACCTCAACAGCACCCTCGGCCTTGCCGCTTTTAATTACCTGCTTTTCGGTTTCTGCATACCAGCCAAACAGCTCTTCTACAATATGCGGGTTCATATTATCAACCCTGGCCTCATCTAACCGGGCCACCAACTGCTCGGCCATATAAATCAGTACGTCAGCAATATCTACATCGCCCAAATCTAACCCCCGGCCCTGGTCAAGCAGGCTAAAGTGTATGCAAAAAAATGCAGCTGGGCGGTTTAGGTCATTTTTATACCGCAGCAATTCGGTTGATTTGCCACTGCCCCGGTGCCCAAACAGATAGATAATGCAGTTCTCATCATTAGGCTCATCATCATCACACACTAAATGACCTTTGGCATCCTTGCTAATGCCCAACGTGCTGTATACGAGATTAATTTCGTACCGGTCGCTCCGCACATCATCAAACGGGCAATAAAAAGGGTGTGTTGGCCCGAAAACCAAACTTTGCCGGGTCAGTTTAGAAACCTTCCTTAAAGTAGTTGCTGGGGTAGGCTCGCTCATTGTCAATTCATTATGCTTGTTACGCTAAAATAGCTTTTATTTGACTAAGTTCTGCAGTGGGCAGCCTATACCCCGTTTTGCTCATGATACTTTCAGCAGTTTGCACATGCTGGTCTGGGGTGGCAAACACCTTGGCATCAATGCCAGCCCATTCAATAGCAGCTTGCCTGGCCGCCGGTAAAACCTGGGCCGCTTCAAGGTGAAAGTGAACCAACAGCAGTTGCTGTGCACCGCGCCCGGCTATGCGGTATACTTCAGCCAAATTGGCCAATGCCAAATGTAATGCTTGGTCAGTACCTAATAATCGGTAAAACTGTGCCTGGTACAGCAGCCCCTCTAGCAGGTAAGTTGTAATACCTGCCTGCTGCAGCCAGCTTACCGCTTCATCAAACTGTTCTGTCAGTTGGGCGCTATCTTCCGGCCAGGCCTGGTGCAGCTGCAGCCTGGCCAATAGGAGGCTGGCCAGGCCCTGCCCCAACAACCAGCCATGTTGCTGAGCCAACCGTAAGGCATGCACGGCCCCTTCTTCAGCAGCAGTAGTATTGCCCACATGCAGCAAAAGCTTACCATACCAATAGCCCTGTTCAGCATACAAAAAGGGCAAAGAGGGGTTGGCAACAGCTTGGTGCTGTTCAGCATCTATAAAATATTGGGCCGCCTGCTCAATATTACCTTGGCAAAACAAAGCATTGCCCATTATGGCAAGCCCTGTAATTTTAGCGAAACTATCTTTAGCATCGCCTGCATACAACACACAGTGCCTGGCGTTTTCAAGCGCAGCTTCAACCTGCCCTAAACACAACCAGATGCTACTGAGTAACCCCAAATTATGGGTGGCACCGGCCCTACGGTTGGCTTGTGTATTCATAGCAACACTTTGCTGTAAAGGCACAAGAGCATCTTCTAAATGGTTGATTGCAAACAAGTAAAGGCCGGCAGTGTGCAATACAAATGCCTGGTCGGCTTCATTTAGCAACGAGCTGGGCTGGCTCCAGGGTTGGTCAAAGAAATGTGCCAAGGCGGCCAATTCTTCTTGTACCGCCCCCATTTGATGCAAAGCATAAGCGCCTTGCAGGTTTAACCGAGCATAATAAACCTCATTAAGTGCCTGCTGGTGTAAACCAGCCTGGCAACCATGGCCAATTGCCAAATGGTAAGATGCACGCTTTCTGATGAAAGGTGGGATTACCTGAATACGCCATTGTTTGTAATAACGGTGGTACAATACATTGTGGGCCACCTGATACGCTTCAGGGTATTGGTGTTGAAAACTTTGGCGAAAGTATTGCGCCACATCTGGGCCTACTATTACGGAGCCGGCTCCTTTGTGAAGCAGGCCATGCCAAATCAACTTATTTTCCAAGCTTTGCCAGCTTTCAGTACCATAGGCAGGCATACCTTCATAGAGGTGTCTCAGTGCCCCATTATTGAATAGTACTTCAAATTCTTCTTTACTTGCAGGCCCAAAAAACATGCAAACCATATACAGTAGCCTAAGGGCAGGGGTGTTTGCTAATGCTTGTTGTTCTAAAAATTCAAAATGACTTTCATTGAGCCGTATGGCCGGGTTTTGATGGGGCTTTAGGTTTAGGGTATCTTCTTTAGCTAATGGCACTAGGGTTAATTGCAGCATTTGCTTCCCTTGCCAGTCTGTCAAATCAGTAAGGCTAATGCGGCTTGTCATAACACAAAGCCCCTGGTGTTGCCTTTGTGCCAGGCCAGTAATAAATGCCCGTAAACCAGGGTGTTTCAGGTGGCCTTGTAAGGCTACCGGGGCATCAAGGCCATATTGTTGCAGTTCTAGCCCTTCTAATAAAACTAAGGTTGGCTCTTTACTTACAGCCTCAGCCAGGGCTGTGCCTTGTTGGTAAAGAGGAGCCGTCACATCAACCTCAACCCCAGCCCAAACCAGAGCTTGCCATATAAAAGTATTAGCAGAAACATCTTCCTCCTCGCTCACATCAATATCATGAAAATCCCAGTAGAAAAAGCGGGCATTACCCATAAAACCCATAGTTACCATAGTGTAAAGCCAGCGGATAACCAACATAGATTTACCTACCCCTGCAGAAGCAATAATTGTGGCTATAGTTACCTGTTGATTGGCCCAGCAATCATTTAACCAGGCCAATGCTTTCTTCCGCCCAATAAACACAGCTTGATTGAGGTCAATTAAGGGCAATTGCATCCCTCCATCGCGCATGATATACAGCTGATTGGCAGTAGCCTTTACCTGATTTAGGTGGTTCTTTACAACATCAGCAAACCTAGCCCACTGTTGTTCTGATTCGGTCAGGCTCATTTGGCTTAAAGCCAGGCCGCTTTCAGAAAAAATAGTCTGTTCTTGAAAAAACGGAAAGCCCTTCCACTCACAAGGCTCGGCCAAAACAGCAAATAGCTGGATGTCGCGTTGCCTGGCTTCTTGAAATAATGTGTGCAACCAGTTACCTTCCCAAAAATCAGTATTTAAATAAGCGGGAGACAGCAAGACAATTATTGCTTGTACATCTGTTAAGTCGCGAAGAACAGCCTCTTGATTGATGGGGTTTGCCTGAAACCCTTGCGACCTGAAATGAGCAATACCCTGTAGCTCCCACTCAACGGCAATTGCCTTGAACTGATCCAGGTACCCCTCATCAGCCGGGGCATAACTCATATAAACTACTGGTGGGTTGTGCATCATACACAATAGTACTTACTATCAATGAAAATTGCTGCCTTGGGTTTAACCCAAAGTTAAAGCAGCACAATTTAAAAGCTAAAGCCTGCCACTTAGGGTTTACACAGGTATAAGGCAGAGGCGGCGCAAGCACAGGGCCCGGCATAACAGGGTATGGCGGGCGGGGGTTTTGTTATTTTCAGGGGGTTGTGAGGTGCGTTGCGCTTTAATGCCTGTAATTGAATGCCACAGCCTGCTTTTTGTGACCCTGCCTGGCATTTGCTGCCAACGTTTTTTCGAACATATAGCCTTAGCCCTAAAGTTTAGTAACAGAATGTTTCGTGGTTTGGGTTAAAAAATATATCTTTCAGCTATGTTAAGAATGGCCACTTTTTTGTTTTACCTTCTATACGAAAGCTTCAAACAAAAAAGACCCTGAAT
>CAZXTW010000400.1:0-6146 GCA_964643525.1 uncultured Roseivirgaceae bacterium | reverse complement strand
GTGGGGTTTACCTTCAGGGCCCCTTCTACATCTTTTTTGCGCCATTCGGGGTTTCTAAACAGGGCGTTGGCATTGTATGATCGGCGCTCGCCTGCCAACAGGTTAAAGGGGTATTTTCTGGGCCTTTTCTCTTCCTCGGTGGCTTTGTTGGGCAGCTCGTCCAGCCAGCCCAGCAGCTCGGGTATGGCCAGGTGCACCTTTTTGTCTTTGTGCCGCACCAAATCCCAACTTTCGTCATAGGTATGCCGGCTAATCAGGGTGCCCGATTTGCTGTTGAGTATTTTCTTGAACAGGGCCTCGCCCAGCCGGTAGCCCTTTTGTTTGTAACCCAGCCTGCGCACCTGCTTTTCATGCCTTTTAACGTACAGGTGGGCGGCCACCCATATAAAGGCTGCCGGTTTGGCATAGCTGTAGGGTAGGGCTGCACCCAGGGTTTCTTTGAGTATAAGCAACTGGTACTTTTTCCATTTGGGCTTCAGGGCCAGGGTGGCGGCCAGGGCCAGGGGCAACAGGCGCAGGGCAGGCACTTTTCTGTCAAGCCGGGCCACCTGCTTTAATATTGGGAAGGTGGCCGGCACCTCACCCATGGCCGTGACCAGGCGGTGGAATATTTCTGGCTCATCTAAGGTATTGGCCAGGGGCTTGTTAATGGGGTGCCGCAGGTGGAAGAAGTTTTCAGGAAACTCAAGGTTAAAAAAGGTGGCCTCCATTTTTTCGTACTGCGTTTGTGCAGGCAGCACGTACTGGGCGGCGGCAGCTGTTTCGGTCAGGGCTACATCTATCACGACCGATAGCTCAAGCTGCTCAATGGCTTTGCGCTGGGCGGCCGTATTGGCATAGGTGGCCACAGGGTTGGCACTGTCAACAATTAAAGCCCTGAGCCGCTTGGGGTGGTCAGTATCAATTTCAAGGGGCAGTATATTTGGCGGAAACAGCTTGCCTATGCCCTTCATTTTAGTGACCTGGGTAGTTATGCCGCCAGCCTCGGGCTCTTTAGAATGGCCTATTAGGGGGAACAGGAAGCTGTGCAGACAGTTGGTGCCCTGCCGACCAAAGTGCCCTGTGACCAAAAACAGCAAGCGGGCCAGGTAGGCGTTCAGGGTGCTGTTGTGGCTTTGCTCAATGCCCAGGTCACTGCGCAGCACAAAGGTATTGGCCTGGGCAATGCCGGTGGCTACTTGCTTTACCAATGCCTCGCTAATGCCACTAATGGCAGCATAGCGGGCAATATCAATTTGCTCAAAATGGGGGCGCACCTGGGCAAAGCCCACCGTGTGCTGCTCAATAAAGGTTTTGTTTTCAAGGCCATGCTGCACAATATAGGCCAGCAGGGCGGCCAGCAAAAAGGCATCTTTACCGGGTTTTACGGCCAGGTGCAGGTCGGCCTTGGCGGCGGTTTCGGTTTTGCGTGGGTCAACCACTACCAGCGTTTTTTCAGGGTTGCGGGCCACCTCATTAATGGTGGGCCTGGCCTTGGGTATGCCATGCGATTGGATGGGGTTGGCACCCAGCACCATCACATAGTCGGCCTCACCCACTGGCTCGCAGTAATTGGTGTTTTGCCGGCCAAACAGGTGGCCGTTTACCCAAAAGTTACCTGTTTTTTCTTGTGCCAGGGCAGCATATATATAAGGTGTGCGGCAGGCCGTGCGCAGCATGGCCCCAAACACACCGCCCATATGGTTGCCCTGCCCGCCGCCACCGGCATAGGCTATGCTGGTGCCGCCGTGCGTATTGCGTATGTGCTTTAGCTTATCGGCAATTTCCTGTATGGCTACCGCCCAGCTAATTTCTTCAAAGCTGCCATCGGCCTTTTTACGCAGGGGGCTGGTTAGGCGCACCTGGTGCTGGTAATAGTTAATGCGGGTGGCCTTTTGGCATATATACCCTTCAGATACCGGGTGGCTGGCATCGCCCACCACCTTGGTGTACTGCCCGGAGGCATCCTGGTTTACGAGTATGCCGCAGTTTTGGCTGCACAAAATGCAGGCGGTGGCTTGGCTTTGTTGGGTCATAGGTGTTGATTATTGTAAGGCAGTTACCTGTACGGCGGTTGTGGCGTGCGGGGCAGGTCACTACCTTACAAATTAACAAAATATGGTATGCCCTCAAACAATTGCACACTTATTGCTTTAGTTTGAGTAGTTTTGTAGCTATGATTTTAAAAACCAACGGCATTGGCTTTAGTCATGAAAGTGAAACCTCGCAGTTTGATGATTGCGTGCGGGATGCCTATGCTGTGGTTTTACTAAACCTGATTGAATAAGTAGTTTACTACCTATAACCTATAGCAGAAGCGTCCCACCTACCAGTGGGGCGCTTTTTTTATGTCTAATAATTTAACCATGCAGTAATAGTTAACACCATACCAGGCTATAAAAGGGCCATTACTTAATAGCACTTAAGCAATAACACCCAGCTACCAGCCTAATAGTAGCCGGGCGGCACCTTATTAGCCAAAATTTACTTAACTAATTGTTAATCAACAATTTAATTTAAATAAAGCTTGCAGAATACCTTTAACTAACGCACCTTTGCATCAGTAATAAACAAAAACCTAATTGCATATAACAATGAACGCCCTGCATTCACATATCCATCAACCCCTCCTGGCTTCGGCATCAAGCAGCTTTGCCAGTGAGCAGGATTTTGATTGGGTTAATGGGGATGCTATGACATAAGGCAGCAGGTTTTACCAATGCCTACCTAAAGCATCCCAACCACGTTGGGATGCTTTTTTGGTTTATGGGGGTCAAACCAGACGGAACAGTAGCAAAGTTGGTCTATGCGCCGCTCTGAAAAAGCGGAGATACAGGCTCAACCCGAAATATACATTAGACCACCTATTACGACCTTAATTGGCTGCAAATCAGTAAAGTGAAGAAGTTTTTCGATTTTACCATAGCGCTGCTATGTCTCAACCGATAAAACTTCCTGATTTATTGCCACTTAAGATCTCATAACGGCGTTCCAACGCACAATTCGGGTTCAAACCCTGTCTGTTCCACCAATACAGTGCCGTGGCTCAAAGGCTAGAGTGCCCGACTGTCTATCGGGAGGTTGCGGGTTCGAGTCCCGTCGGCACTGCAAGGTTACCCCACGCTCCGTTCGTCTAACGGCCAGGACGCCCGACTTTCCATCGGGTAATATGGGTTCGATTCCCATACGGAGTACTACAACCACCGCTGTTTTATTGATGGTGTCTTTAGTTTAACTGGTAAAATACCTCGCTGTGAATGAGGAGAACAGGGTTCGAGGCCCGAAGACACCCCACAAATACCCAGAATGACCTGTGGTGTAATGGCAGCATACCTCACTTTGACTGAGGTGGTTCAGGTTCAACCCCTGATGGGTCATCTTACTTTCGGAGAGTAGGCAAATATTGGTTTGTTGCGCTCGCCTGCTAAGCGAGTTTTCGCCACCATGCGAAATGAAGGTTCGATTCCTTTGCTCTCCGCTCATTAGGCTACACGCATACGGAGGCAGTCCGGTTGGTCGAGGAAGCTGTCTTGAAAACAGTTGGGCTTTTGGGCCTCGGGGGTTCAATTCCCTCTGCCTCCGCGATATGATGCATGGCGTTAGTTGCCTGCTGTTATCGCAGGTATGCTTAACCACCACGGGTTGGGCTCAATGGTAAGCGAATCAGTCAGTACAATGGGCTCACCTATTCTGGGCGTGGCAATGGGCACCTGCATTTCGCGGGCCTTTTTGGTAAAGCGCTCAACGGGGTCGGTCCAGCTATGGGTAGCCAGCGCAAACGACCCCCAGTGTATGGGCACCACCAGCCTGGCCTGCACCTCAGTGGCAGCCACTACTGTTTCTTCAGGCATCAGGTGCACATCCCGCCAAAGCTCATTGTACTGCCCGCACTCCATCAGGCCCACATCAAAGGGGCCGTACTTTTGGCCAATATCTTTAAAGTGCCTGCCATAGCCGCCGTCACCACTAAAGTAAATATTGGCATACTGGCTTTGCACCACCCATGAGCCCCACAGTGTGGCCGATTGGTCGGTCAGGGCCCTGCCCGACATATGCCTTGAGGGCGTCAGCACTATTTTTAAACCCTGGTAGGTGGCCTCCTGCCACCAGTCAAGCTCTGCTATTTTATCTTCTTCTATTTCCCACCGCCTTAAATGGTTACCTACACCCAGCGGCACAAAAAAGTGGCCCACCTTGTGCTTTAGCGCGTCAATTGAGGGGTAATCCAGGTGGTCATAATGGTCGTGTGAAATAATGACTGCGTCAATGGCCCCCAGCTCGTCAATGGTAATGGGCATTTCGCGGTTAAACCGGGCCCGGCCCAGCAGGGGGTGCGGCGCGGCATACTGCCCAAAAATAGGGTCAAGCAACAATGTTTTGCCGCCGGTTTCAATAATAAAAGATGAATGCCCCAGCCAGGTAATTCTGGTTAGTGTGTCGGGCTGGTTCAGCAGGCTTTGGGGTGATACCCTGGCTACCTCAATATTTTGCGACGGGGCCACATTGGGGTGGGGGTTCATTACCTCGCGCAGCATGGCCGTAATGCTGTGGCAGTCCATTTCCATATCAATTACTTCGGCATTGGTAAAAACACCATCCTGGTAATGGCCGGTCTGGGCATAGGCGGCCTGCTGGGCTTCGGTTACTGTACCGCCAAACTGGGGGCTCAGGTTTAAAAAGGCAGTGCCTACCAGTACCACCAGTAAGATCAGGATGCCTAATATGCGGAATAACCACTTCAATATTTTTCTCATGGCTGCTGGCTGGCTAGTGTTAATATATCAACAGGGTCAATAACCGGCTTGCTGTAGCCCCCTTTGGTGGCAATAATCATGGCCTGGCCAATTTGCGCACTATCAACCACAGATTTTGGGGCCAGGCGCTTCATGAGTTTTAACAGCCAGGTCAGGTTATTGATGAGCACCCGGTACAGTTTGCTGCTGGGCACCACGCCCTTAACGGGTATAATCATGCCCGGCCTGAACATAAACGCCTGGGCAAAGCCCAGGGCCAGCAGGTCGTTTTCGGTTTTGCCCTTTACCCTGGCCCACATGCTGCCTGTTTCACTGCTGCGGGTGCCCTGGCCAGATACATAAATAAAAGTCATGGCTGGGTTTGCGCGTACCAGCACCCTGGCCAGTGAGAGGGTAAAGTCATAGGTAAGCCGGGTATATTCAGCCTCTTTCATACCGGCAGAACTTACACCCATGCAGGCATAGCAGGCATCATAGCCCTGCAGCTGGCCAGCTACTGAGTCAAACTCAGCAAAATCAGCATGCAGCAACTCCTTTAACTTAGGGTGGGTCATGCCCATGCTTCTGCGTGAAACCGATAACACTTCTGTAATGCCCTCATGGGCAAGGCACTCAATGAGCACGCCCTTGCCCACCATGCCGGTAGCCCCTGTAACAATCACTTTCATACCTCTGAATTTACTTACCATGCAGCTTGCCATGCGTCAAGCCCATGCAAGGTACGGTTCATTATTGATACTACAGGCATATGCCCCCAGGTTTTAGCCGCCGGGGCGGGGCAGCACCCGCTACCGCAAGGCTTCAATCACCTCGGTGCTTACCCAGTATACATCACCAAAACCACGGGCAAAAAACAGATACTGCCCATCTGGCGTAAGCAGGGGGGCGTATTCAGCTTCGGCCGAGTTGACGCCACTACCCATATTAATAGGCGCTTGCCATTGGCCACCAGCTGCTTTAAAAGTAATGTACAGGTCGGCCCCGCCCAGCCCATCGGGCCTGTTGGTAGAAGCAAAAATCATATAGCTTTCATCAGGGGCAATGTAGGGGTCATAATTGTAATAGCTGCCGTTGTCTACCCCCTCAATAAGCGTCCGCTGCTGGTACTGGCCGTTCACGTTTTCAGCATAATACACTGAGCCAGAATCGTTTTTATGGGTGTAGTAATACAGTGTGCCGTCATTGGCCAGGGTAGGGAACCAGTCATAGCCATCATTATTGACGGCATTGCCCAGGTGGGTGGGGTTGCCCCAGCTATCACCTACCCTATCCATCACCCACAAATCTACATGGCTTTGGGCGGTATCGCTGCTGCCCACGGGCCTGTCGGTAGCCCAGTAAAACTGCTGGCCATTGGGCGTAATGTAGGGGCCCACCTCTCTGTAATTGCCAGTAATGGGGGCAGGCACCGGC
>CAZXTW010000399.1:0-6175 GCA_964643525.1 uncultured Roseivirgaceae bacterium | reverse complement strand
GGTAAGGCTCAGGGCTTGGCCCATGGTTTTGCCGTGTACATAATCAGTAATGGCCTGGGCCACCCGGTTTTCAAGCTCGGGCACTTCATTGGCAAGAATATCCTGATGGGGGGCCAGCTTAATGGTGGCGTAAAAATTGGTAATATCAGCCGGTTTAATTTGTGCATATACACCGGCGGCGCGCACCTCGTCAAGGCGTTCCTTCAACTCCTTGCTGTTGTCATCAGTAAGGCCATCAACATACACATCAATGGTACCAAAGGTTTCCTCTTGCCGTTTGGGCTCATCAATTTTAACGTCATATACATCAATGGTACCAAAGGTATCCTCTTGCCGTTTGGGCTCATCAATTTTAACGTCTAAAATATTGGGCAGGGCCAGCAGAGCGTTTTCAATAGCGGTATGCGAGGCTTTGCCGGCACCCAGCAGGGCTTTTTTTGCGCGGTTGCGCAGCTCGTCATCAGTTTCGCGGTGGCGCCCTTTAAAAGCAATTGCCTCAGTATTGGTTACCGTTGCAATGCCGTCAATTGCTTTAGGCATTACAATTAAGGTGTTAGCTTCAGTGGCCATTTCAGCCCCTCGGCTTTCGGCCTGTACCTTAATGGTAGCCTCATGGGTGCCCGGTGGCAGCACTGCCTCGTCAATGGTACGGTAGGCCTTCCGGGCGGGTGTCTTGTCGGGGTCGTCTTCTGTGGTAATGAGTGTATTAATGGGTACGGTAACCGCCCCTTCAAAATCTGGTGCTTTGGTTACGGTTACCTGGCCCAGGGCATAGTCAGGCTCGCCCCGCTTAATATCCAGTATGGCCACTACCTTTTCAAGGTTAACCGACTGTGCTGTGTTCACGAACGAGGCGTTGTAGATGTAATCAAGCTGCTCGTAAAACAGGGCCTGCTCAAACGAGAGGGTTTCAAGCATTGACCTGATGACGCTGCCCGGCTCAAAGTCAGTCATTTCGGGCAGCCGCTTTTTCAGGTCGGCCGCCAGTGATTCATAAATTGCCTGATAGTCTTTTTTAATGTACGCCATATGCTATTATGCCCCCATGTTTAGCGACAATGATAGTTTTAGTTGCTCTTGAAAGTTCACCACCTTTACCTGTATGTCAATGTCAAGGGTAAAGCGGCCTTCCAGGGTGTTGGGTTCAGGAAAGGTAATGCTTACTACCTCCTGCACCCGGCTTTCGTTGTTTAGTGCTTCTCTGATATACATTTCGGCCCGGGCTTTGGTACGCCAGGTTTTGGGCTGGCCAATGAGCCGGTACAGTTCAGAGCCATAGGTGCTGTGGCCCAGCTTATTCATTTCGCCTTTGCGCGTTAGCAGCCGGTTTTGTATGGCCTGTGCCACATTGTCCAGCCCGTTGCGCAACGACAGGTCGCCCTGCAGGCTGCCCACATCTATTGAGCTGCGGTCTGAAAATACGGTGCGCAGTGTTTTACGCTTCAGTGCTAAATCACTCATTGTATTTCTTTAAGTTAAGCTGGTGCGAGCCTCCTGGCTCGTACCTGCCCTGGCAGAGCCTCCTGGCTCAGCCTTACTGCTATCCAATCATTACTGTGCCCACAGCCACTACGGTGGCGGGTACCTTTACTTCGTCACAGGTTTCGGCAGTATCGCCCATGCGGGCGGCCTGCTTGCCGTTAATTTTTACCGTAGCACTGCCTATATTAATCGTGGCCAGGTCATCGGGCGGGTTCTGAAACGAGGTGCCCGGTGGCGTAGGGATGTGCTGCGGCGTGTTGGTGGCCTGCGAGTCTTTGGTGGCTGCCGGCTGGCCCATAATATTGACATCAGGGCTAAGGCCGTTGTCAATAATGCCTGTAAAAGGGTGGGGCAGGGGCGTAGGCACGGGCGGCGCGCCCGGTACAATTACCGTGTGGGTACAGATGCCCACTACCTGGTCTCCTTTTTTAGCTGCCGGCTGGCCCATGTCAGTTCAAGTCTATGGTTGCACCTTTTAATTTCATGGCAGCCGACGATTTAATGTCAAGCGTTGAGCCTGCTTCAATGGTCATGGCTGCCTTCGATTTCAGGTTAATTTCATTGGCGCTCACGGCCAGTGTGCCGTCGGCATTTACCTCAATATCTTTGGTAGAGGTAACCGTGATCTTCTCACCGCTGAAGTCTACCTCAATGGTGAGCTTTTCATTGCTAATGCTTATTTTATCGTCATTAACCGTAAGCACATTTTCTTCACTTTTGCTGGTTAGGGTAATTACCCCTTCGGCATCAATCTTGAGCGTGCCCCCCTCTTTAATATTGTGCATGAGCTGAAACTCATGCTCGTTATTGACCGGGGGGCGGTCCTGGTCATTATACAGCCTGCCGGTAATTACAGGCGCGTTAATGTCACCACCAATAAATTGCACCAGCACCAGGTCCTGCACATTGGGTATGCACGTAAGGCCCATATAAGGCACCGCTACCGGCACCTGTTTTAGCTCCAGGGGTTCGCCCTGTGGCGTGGTGCGGTTTTTCAGGGTAATGGTGCATTGGTAGTTGTGGTTGTCGCCTTCATCAGCATGCGGAAACACGGCGGTAACCAGCCCCAGCTCAGTGCTAAGCAGGGTGTTGCCTTCTTTTTGTGCTACCTGCTGTACTATGTTTACCAGTTCATTCATGCGGTTGCCTCCCATTCTATTTCAGTGGTGTAGCCTGCCTGCTGGGTTACCTGGTGGTGTATGGCCGTAATTTTATAGCTGCCATCAATGCCAGTGGCAGGCACCCCTTTTAAGGTAATGGTTTTGCCCAGCTGGGCGGCCTGCCCGTTTAATACCAGTGCCCTGCCTTTGGCTGTGCTTTGTGTGGCCGTAAACAGGTTTTTGGCAATGGTGGTGCACAGCTCCTGGCTGCGGGCAGCATAAACGGCATGGCGTTGCACTGTGCCGCTTGTTTTGCCGGCCGTGCCTTGAATGGCTTCTTTTTTAAACCAGGTGTTGGTTTCATCACTGGTGCTGCTGCCGGGCCCATCACCATATACCACCACACCATCAACCCCAGGCTGGTAGGCTTCTTTGTGGGCCTCTAAAATGTCTTGCCCATAGGTAAAGGCGGCCGCAGTGCCCTGCTGGTACAGGGCAAACTGCAGTTGGTCGTTGGCATCAGTATACAAATCAGCACCGGCATAGCTGGCCAGAAGGTGCAGGTGCTGCCAGGCATTGCGGCTGCTGTTCAGCACGTAGCGGGGCCAGGTAACGCCTGCTTCTGCCGGGCCGGTGCTGGCTTTGACCAGCCCGGCTACCTCACTGAATATGGCCCCGCAGCTTTGCCCCTCATACACCGCATCAATATACAGGCGGGTTAGGGGCTCCATGGTGCTGCAGGCATAAACGGTGGTGTTGTGCAGGTCTTGCTCAGTGGCCTTAACCATGCCCGTAAATACCGTGCTGGTATTGTTGCCATTGCCCAGGGCAATGCTTACTGCCTGGCCTGGCGTAAAGGTATCGTGCACGGCAAGTACTATTTCAGCACTGCTCACAGGCACAGCCAGGGCGTTATGTACAGTTAGGGTTTGCAAGCTGGGGCTGTTTGGCGTAGCATATGTTTTGGTACCAATGGTTATTGTATAACTGATGTTGGCCATTATTCTGACAAGCGGCTGTCTAGCGTATCAATTAACTGGTTAAAGGCAAAGGCTACACGGTCAAGGCCCAGCTCAAGGTCTTCATCAAGGCCGTCAAGCTTTAGCTCAAGCACCCTGAAAATACCTTCAATGTCAAAGTTTTCCTGAAACTTACTTTTCAGCGTGTTGTAGGCTTCATCAAGGTTGCTGCCCAGCATGGCAGGCAGGCCTTTGATGTTGGCTACCACGCCTTCGTAGGTCTGGTCTAACCGGTCAACAATGGCTTGCGGGTACAGCTTGGCAATTTGTGCCACAATAAAGGGGTGCAGTGATTGCAGGCTCATTTTAATCTGGTCAGGGTACATAGCCTCCAGTATAATGCGGTTAAGCCTTAGCTTATCGTACTTTTTATTGGGTGTACCCATTTTATCCAGCTGGTCTTTCAGCCCCTCGTACTTGCTTAAGGTGTTAATATTGGGCTTGTCCTGGCCTTTCAGGGCTTCAATCTTATCGCCAATGGCCTTATCTGCCACACTTTTGTGGGCGTTCAGGGCAGGGTCAAACAAGCCCTCGTTCAGGGCCTGTAGCACTATCTTTTCTGCATCGGCATTATTGACTGCCAGCAGCTGGGCCTGCTCACTGGTGATTTTGGTGTTTAAAAACACCGCTATATCATCTTGCGGTGACCTGAGGTTGGTCCTGAAAAAGTCAACACCCCCGTCTTCAAAGTCAGTCGCGGCAAAGGTGTTCAACAGGCCGTAAGGGCTAAACTTATCCAGGGTATTGACCAGTGTATTATAAGTATTGGTAATGGCACTGGTCAGGGTATTGGCGGCAGCATCAATGGCTGTAATGGCCGCTGTAATTACCCCCTTAATGCCATCGCCAGCCGAATCAAGCACCCTGGCCACGTTTTCATCAATTTTGGCGGGCAGCTCAAGCAGCTTCTCAACAATTTGCTTAATGGCATTCACGGCATCGGTAAAATCTTCCAGCTCTGTGCGTATGTTGGCCACCATGACTTTAATGGGGTCAGACAGCTGCCGTTTAAATATATTGGGTGCGGCCAGCTCAAGGGCAGTTTTGTCTAAATTTTGCAGCTTGGTCTGGTTGTCTTTCAGGGGTTTGGCAAACTTGGCCAGGGTGGTGCTTATGGCTGCATCGTTCTGCAAAATATCGGCCACCAGCTGTTCCATATCAATCAGGTCTTGCAGGCTGAGGCGTTGCAGCAGGGCCTTGTACTCTGGGGTGTCGCCCAGGTCAACCAGCAACTGCTTGCGGCGGGCCTCCAGGGCCTTTACCTGGTCAACCTGCGGGGTGAGCCGGGTGGTTGTTTCATTGAGCAGTGATATGATTTCAGCCTTGGGCAGCTTAATCTGCTTGTCTACCAGCTCATTCATCTTCCGCACCTCATCTTCATGGTGGTTAAAGCCTATGCTTTTTACCCTGGCTGCAATTTCATTCTCCAGGTAATCCAGCGCGTCGGTAATCTTAGTCAGGAAGGCACCGCCCAGCCAGTAGTTAATCTGCTCCCAAATTTTGGCATCGGCAATAGCTTCAATACCGGTGCCTTCAAGCAGCTTCTCTATTGATATGGTGTCTTTAATGGTCTGTATCAGCTGGTCAAGCTTGACATCTCTCACGCTGCGCAGCTCGCCGGTTACCTTGCCCACAGCACTCATAATTTTGGTGTTGAGCTGGTCTGGCGAGAGGGCCGTAACCACCTTACCCAGCTCGTCAAACAGCCCCTGTAGCTTATCAATCAGGATGTCGGGGCTCAGCTTATCGGCCAGCTGTACCAGCTTGGCGTTGGCATCTTTCAAAGGCTGCAATAACACCGAGGGCTTGTACTTATCTAAAATGTCAATAAATGCTTTGTAAGGGCCGGCATTTTCAATGAGGCCTTGCACAATGGTGCCGGGGGCAAACTCATCTATCAGCTTGCCAATTTGCAGCACGCCTTTCTTTAACTCATCAATCAGGGCGGCAATGGGGTCGCGCAGCTCTTTAAAAATGGCCAGCAGCTCAGGCTTAATAATTTCATCAACCTTCACCTCTTTAATAACCTTGGCCCCCAGCTTCAGCACGGTTTTTTGTGGCACGCCCAGGTCGTCTACCTTAATGGCCCTTACCTTTACCTCTACCTCGCCGGTTTTGGTTACTACCAGGTCAAACACAGGCTGCATGCTTACCTCTTCCATCACCTTTTTAAACTTGTCAATACCGGCCTTGGTCTTGGCCAGGGCATCGCTCACGGCGGGGCTTTCAAGCACGCCGGTAATTTTGGCCAGCAGCTGTTTAATTTTCTGCTCGGCCTCATCAAAAGCTGCCTGGGTTTTGGCATCTACCTCATTGGCAAACTTATCTACCGTAGCTTCAAGCTTGGCCTTCAGTTCATTCACCTTTTCAAAAAACTGCTCAATGCCATCGGTAACAGTGGCCAGGCCGTTTTTTACGCCGCCCACGGCGGCATCTGCCTGCTGGCCTACAGTTTGCAAAAAGCCATCAATTTGCTGGTTAATGTCTTCAATCTTGGTAGTCAGGTCGCCGCTAATCAGCTGCTCAATGGCATTCAGCTTATCAGTCAGGGCACTGGTAACCTTGTTGGTGGCT
>CAZXTW010000398.1:0-6187 GCA_964643525.1 uncultured Roseivirgaceae bacterium | reverse complement strand
AAGGCAAGGCGCTGGCCGCTGCCGGTGTGCCCCAGGGCCTTGAAAAGGCGTACGACTATGTGTCTGGCACACCTATATATATACAAACCCCTAAACTGTTTGAAGAAGCCGCCCAGCCCGGCACGGTAGACCTTGACCAGCAGAAAATACTGTTCGTAACTGATGACTACCGCAGCTGGCAGGAGCTGGTACAAACCGGTGCCCTTGATGTACTGAACTACAACGTACTGGTGCCAGATACCAGCGCCCAGGGCCCCAATGTACTACAGGTTGATATGGCCACTGACGAAGCCATTAGCGCCACCCTGCCTGCCCTTGGCCTTGACCAGTTTGACGTAATTATAGCCTTTAAAAACCTGAACGGCAGCCAGCCCAACGGTTTGCTGCAGGCCAACTACACCGCCAACACCCAACTGGTTGATATGCTGTTTGCCATTGCGCGCGACCAGTACACCAACCTGCAACAGGGCAAAACAAAGCTGTTGTCACTATGTGTCAATGCCTGGAAGGGCGACCGGCTCGATCCGTTTAGCGGCATGGTGGCAGGCTTCATGAAGTCAGTATGCCGTGAGCTGCCCGAAGGCTGCATTAAGGTGCTGAATACTGATGAAGATAACTTTTACAGTGCCCTGCACCAGGCCGAAATTGAGCTGGCCCAGCCCTACTACGTGGGCGAGGTAAGCTACAAAGCCGGCAAGCGTATGGTATACAAACTGGTTGAGGTAGAAAAGCTGGCCAACCAGCAAAAGCCCTTCCTCACCAAAGACTCTGTAGTAATCGCCACCGGCGGTGGCCGTGGGGTAACGGCTGTACTGGTAGAGCAAATGCTGCGCCAGCACGGGTGCACCGTTATAGCCCTGGGCCGTACCAAGCTTGATGGCGTACCACAGGAGCTGCTTGACATGAGCGAGGCCGAGTTCAAAGCCTTTGAAACCACCTTTTACAAGCAGGAAATGGCCAAAGGCAAAGGCGTAAAAATTCGTGACCTCAAGTGGCAGTACAACCGCTACCAGGCCGCCAATGAGCTGTACAACACCATTAAGCGCATGGAAGCCCTGCCCGGCAAGTATGAGTACCGCGCGCTTGATATTATGGATGAAGGTGCCATTACTGAATTCATTGGCGATGTGTTTACCCGCCATGGCCGCCTTGACTTCTTTATTCACGGGGCCGGGGTGCAAATCTCTGGTGTGCTGGTTAAAAAGTCTATGGCCGACTTCCGCAAGGTAGTAGGCACCAAGCTGGCCAGCCTGGGCTACTTCTACCGCGCCATTGAGGCCGTGCGCAACCAGCACCCGGTGCATTACCACATACTCACCTCTACCTTTAGCTACATGGGCAACGACGGCCAGCCCGATTACGGTGCCGCCAATGAAGCCCTGAACCGCATTGCCGAAAGCATGAACCTGGCCACCGCCGTTGAAAACACCCACTGGACCTCAATGGCCTGGCTGGGCTGGGCCGGCATAGGCATGACGCGCGGCTCTGAATACGCCGCACTGGCTGCCAGCCGCAGGCTAAGGGGCGTAACCAAAGAAGAGGGGCAGGGAATATTTGCCCAGCTGTCAGTTGGTGAGCCTGCCACTGAAATATACGTGACCATGGCCGATGGTGAAATTCAGTTTTATGATGTGCAAATGGATAAAGCCCCCGTGGGCACCCTGGGCACCAAACCCATACAGCTGCCCACCCTGCAAACGGCAGGCGCACGCAGCAATGAGTTCACTAAAACATTTGATATAAACCTGGAGAACGCCCCCTACCTGTGGGACCACGTGGTGGCCGGCATGCCCACCCTGCCAGCGGCCTTTATTACCAGCATAGTGGGGCAAACCGTGAAAGAGCTCAGGCCTGAGTTGTACGTGGCCTCATTCCGCGATACACACTTCCGCAAATTTGTGCGGGTATTTCCTGGCAAAACCTGCTCGCTTAGGGTCAACACCGCCATTGTAAGTGAAAACAGCAACGGCGCTGTGGTGAAGGTAAAAGTGATGTCAGACTTTTACCACAAATCGGGCATGCTGCTTAAAAAAGATACCCTGCACAACGAAACCACCGTGCACATGGCCACCAGCATACCGGTAGCCAACAACACCGGGGCGGCCAACTACCATGCCTTCCCTGGCTTAGACCTGCCAGACCCCTACGTGCTGCCCGGTTCTGAAGTGCAACTCAAAGGCCATTTTGACAGCACCTCTATCATTAAAGTCAATGACAATGCCCGCCTGGCCGAGTACCACCTCAAGCCACTGCAATACCCAGAGGCCGGTTACAACTACCTGGCCCCCAACCTCACCATGGTTGATGCCTTCTGGCGGTTTGGCACGGTAAACCTCAATGAGCGTGATATGCTATCGGTTTACGTGCCAGAGCGGTGCGACATCATGAACGTGTACTTTGACTTTACTGACTTTAGCCTGCAGGCACTCACTGAAAAGCTCACCTTTGGCGGGGCCAACCCCACCGAAGATGGCGAGCTGCTGCACGTAGGCCCCATTGATGTAAGAGATGCCGCCGGCAACCTTATGCTTGAGGTTGAGGGAGGCGTATGCCGCAAGTTTGGCGAAGTAATCAGCTTAGAAAGTATCAAATCAATGCTTGTGTAGCCATGTACAACAACCTGATTAATTACTGGAACAAGAGCGATGCCATTGCTTTGGTAGAGGGTGGGGGCACCGTAGCCCCCGAGCATGCCCGGCTGCTTTCAGCACCCGAGCGCGCCACCTACCAGGCCATTGCCCATGAAGAGCGGCAGGGCGAGTGGCTCTCGTCACGCCTGCTGGCCAAGTACCTGTGCCTCACCAATATTGGTAGCCTGGGCGCGCCCAACGGCAACCCCATTAACAGGCCTGTTACCCCAGAAAAGCTCACCACTGACAAGCTGAAGAAGTACCCGGCCTGGGCATTCAGAAACGTGCGCCTTAACGCCACCAGCAACTACCATGAAATTACCTGGTGCAACCAGGTAATGCGCTACAACTACTCTGCCTCGCACAAAGAGGGCGTAGCCTCGGTATGCTTAAGCCAGGGCAAAGAAATAGGCATTGACCTTGAAAAAGTGCAGGAGCGCAAGGCCACCTTTTACCGCTACAACTTTACTGACAATGAAAAGCAGTGGGTTGAGGCGGCCGTGGGTGGGGCCAATACCCCGCGTGACTGGCTGTATACGCTGCTGTGGACGGTCAAAGAATCGTACTTCAAATCGGGCAAGTCTGACTGCACTACCGTGCTTGACTTCCCCACCATTGATGTATCTATCGTAAGCAGCCCCGGCCAGATTAACTACATCAGCAAAAGCCAGCACCAGTTTGGCGAGTTCTCCTTCCTGCCGGTAACCATTGCCGAGAAAGAGAAAAACACACAAGTACACATTGCCATTTCTGCCAACAACAAAATGGTATTAACAGCCCTGAAAATATAAAACCAAATCATAAATGGAGTCTACTACACTACAAACACCTGGCATAGACCAACTGGAGGAATCAATCCTTGGGGTGTTCGCCGATGTAACGCGGTACCCGAAAGAAATATTAGACACAGAGGCCGGCCTTGAAGAAGACCTGGGCATTGACTCAGTAAAACTGGGCGAAATCTTTTCTGTATTAAGAGAAAAGTACAACCTGCCCGAGCAAATGGGCATACAGCCCGAGCAGTTGAAATCAATCAAAAGCATCTCTGCTGCTTTGCATGAGTACATGAGCAATGGCTTTATTGCCGGTGGTGCTGCCCCTGAAGCAGCCGTTGCCCCTGCCGCTGCCCAACCTGTTGCGGCCCCTGCTGCTGCGCCTGCGCCGGTACCCACCACCGCCTATATACCTGAGCCTGCCCCAGCCAACGGTACAGCTACTGTGGCGGTTGGCCAGCTACAAACTGAAATAGTAAACGTATTTGCTGACGTAACCCGCTACCCGGCTGAAATACTGGATACCGATGCCAGCCTTGAAGAAGACCTGGGCATTGACTCAGTAAAGCTGGGCGAAATATTTTCGGTACTGCGTGAAAAGTATGACCTGCCCGAGCAGATTGGCTTGGAGCCAGAGCAGTTGAAGTCAATCAGCGGCATATCAACCGCGCTGCACACCTTCCTGGCCCAGCGTGGCAGCAACGGCGCCGCCGCTGCACCAGCACCAGCCGCAGCCCCTGCACCGGCAGCCAGCAATGGCCATGCCAACGGGCACAGCAACGGCCATACCCCCAACGTGCAGGTACCCTTAACCGCTAACGGTAACGGCAATGGCAACGGCCACCACGCAGCCGTTAAACCCATGCACAGCAATGGCAATGGCGCAGCCACCTCAGTAGGGGCCAGCTCATTCGCAGCCCTTAATGCTGACCTGAAACCATTTAAAGGCAAAGTAGCTTACATCTCTGGCTCGGGCCGTGGCCTGGGTAAAGACATTGCCACCTACCTGGCAGAGCTGGGCGCCACCGTAATCATCAACTCGTTCCACTCGCGTGCCAAAGGCATGGAAACCGTAGATGAAATCAAAGCCAAAGGCGGCTCAGCCCACCACATTTGGGGCTCGCAGGCCAACCCCAAGCAGCTCAATCAACTGTTTGATGAAATAGAGGCCATGTATGGCGGCCTTGACTTTTTCATAGGCAACGCCAGCAATGGCATGCTGGCCAAGCTGGAAGACCTGACCATTGAACACTGGGAAAAAGCCTTCCGCACCAACATCATTGGCCTGCACCAGTCGGCTGTAAGGGCCGTGCAGCTCATGAAAAAGCGCGGCGGCGGCAAAATCATCACCATGTCATCACCGGCAGCGCATGGCTATGTTGACTACTTCGGGGCCATGGGTGCTGTAAAAGCGGCCGTTGAGTCTCTTACCCGCAGCATGGCCATTGAATTTGCGCCTTACAACATCTCGGTCAACTGTGTCTCGCCCGGGCCGGTTTATGGCGAGCTGCTCAACAAATGGCCAGACAGCGAGCGCCTCATTGCCAAGTGGGAAGAAAACACCGCTTACCACAGGTTGACTGAAGCGCGCGATGTATCGCACTTTATTGCTTACCTGCTTAGCGAGCCTGTTAAAATTTTTACCGGTTCTGTACTGGTGCTTGATGGTGGCATTTCATCTCAAGGCTGGTAATGATTCGTGTGCCGGGGCTGTGCCGTACGGCCCCGGCTACTTTATACCCAAAAGCAATATGTTGCCGATTGACTTAACTGAACCGCTACAATGAAAAGTAAATACCAAATTATACCCTTACTCTTTTCGGTGCTGGTGCTTGGCTGCGCACCCAAGCCCGAAAAGTTTACCGTACAGGTAAAACCCACCCAGGAAAACACCAAAAACGGTAAACTATACACCCCCTCTACCCAGTCGTTATTGCGCACCCACAGCTGGCTGGAAAGCGTGGCCAACGTCAACTTTGAAGTAGGCAAAGACAACCGCTCAGTGGTGCACTTCAAGGGGCAAGACACCACCTACCTTGAGGTACGCAACCTGCCTATGGAGCAAATTATACCCCGCCTGCACTACCAGAGTGCCAACCCACCTGACGAGTTTGACGCCTACAACCTGATGATGGCAGAGTTTTCGCGCAACAGCGTAAGCGTGCCACAGGGCAGTGATGGCGACAGGATGGCCTACTACAAAACCAACCTCACTGATAAGGTGCCCTGGGTGCTGGCTGGTGATTATAACTTTAAACCCAACCCCAATTACCGCCCCCTGCGCGTTAGCGTAATTAACAACTGCCTGCGCCCCGGCCTGTGGGAGCTGAACGCCGTTGACCGCTCTGGCGAAATTTACCATGCCTGGTTTGATATGCCCCTTGACTATTACTATGGCCTGGTAGCCAAAACCAACAACCTCAAGGCCGATTTTGTGAAAGATGCCCTGCAATGGAACGAGCGCGAGGTAGAGCTGAAGCTTGACCGCCTGCGCACTGAAAAAGAAAGCTACGGCCAGGTGGCCGTAAAGGTGAATGACGACCAGGCCGGCTTCTCATCACAAGGCTCACGCCGTAAAATAAGCCGCAACTTTGCCCTGGTACAAAAAGACGGCCAGTGGAAGAAGCCCGACAAGCTAAGCGAGTTTTACAACAACCCCGTTAAAATGTCGGCCTTTCTTGAGCCTGGCGTGTACTCTTACGAAGAGCCCACCCAGTTTGACTTTGCCTTTTTAGAAGTGCCAGAATATGCCGAGGTAAAAAAGGTAGCCCCCAAAACCAGCTA
>CAZXTW010000397.1:0-6198 GCA_964643525.1 uncultured Roseivirgaceae bacterium | reverse complement strand
CACAAACAGGGGCACGCTCAGCAGCAGCCAGCCGCTGCCCAGGCACAGGCCATAGCCAATAAACTCTACTGAACAGTCATTGCAGGCATCCTGCACGGCTACCTTTAAATACTTAATCTCCTCTTCTTCCATCCCTTCCAGCTGCACATACTCCAGGCCTTTCATGGCACGCAGCGGCCCTAAATTAACTTTTTGCGCAAAGGCACCCAGCTCAAGGCCACGCAGCTGCTTCAGTTGCGTCAGCGGGCTCAGGTCGGTAACATTGCTGTTGCCTACCAGGCCCAGGTGCTCAAGGTCTGGGTTATTGGCCACCAGCAACTCCAGGTTCCGTTGTGACAGCCCTGAAAGCGTCAGGCTGGTCATACCTTTAACGTACTGCACGTTGGTAGGCGGCTGGTTATCGCCAACTATTGAAACTGACTTCAGGTCTTTCAGGTAATTCAAATACCTGAAATCAGCACGTGTATTATCCATAATAGTCAGCTGTTGCAGGTTACCAAGTGCAGTAATCAGTTGGTAATTGGGCTTGGCCTCTTTGCCATAGCTCAACGCCTGGGCATTGCCCAGCCTACTAATAATGGTAGAGCTAACTACAGTTTCGGTAAAAACAACCCGGTTTAGCTTTGGTAAAGTAATTGTGTTTATTGTACTGTTGGGCCATTTCAGTACATCCCGGTCAATCACCAGGCATTCAACAAACCGGGTATCTACCAGCGGCAACACATCAGTTTGCATCACTACCATGGGTTGTGTACGCTCAATAATGGTGCGGTAGTCATCTAAATAGTCTGTATAAATCGTCACCTCGGGGTTTTCATTTACATAGGCCAGTACTGCCTTGTACTGCTCTGGGGTAATTTCCTGTGGCAGTTCAATAAACTGCACCTTACCCTGGTGCTTTCTAAGGTCAGCGGCTACCTGGCTGGCTGGCCCAACCGTATAATGCACCAGTGCCTTATTTACATACAGCCCGTTACCGGTTAGCTCAACATGCAGCTTTAGCCCTGCTGCCGGGGTATAATAAAACAGGGCGTTTTGCTGCTTTTCTAAAAACAACAGCAGCGCATTGCCAGAGGCTTCGGTGTGCAGCACCTCACCTTCGGCCATGAGCCCAATCTTCTCACCGGCATAATTCATCAGTGCCGCTTGCCCGCTTTCCATTGTTAGGGTAATCACGTTCAGTTTACCACTATTGCCGCCACCAATAAATACATACACACCCAGGCCGCCTAACAGCACCAGCACGGCCACCACGGCTATGATGGGGGCAAGGCTTTTAATACTTTTAGCGGCTGGTGGCTTTGCCGCCTGGTTAGTTGTTTCGGCTTCATTATCTGGTGTAGGGCCAGTATTTGTGGTTGCAGTTGGGGCTGCTTCCGTGGCCTCAGCAGCTGTGGTTACCTCTGGGGCTGCGGCTGGTAGTGGTGGCGGCGGTGTGGTGGCTACTGGTGCGGGCACATCAGGCGGTGGCGTTGTGGGGGTGCTGGGCTGCTGCCCAAATTTGGGCAGTTCAGTGGCCCGGGCCGGCCGTTGGTCAGGGGCTTTCTCTAAGCAGGCTGCTACCAGGGCCCGGTAGCCATCAGACACCTGTGCCAGTGCTGGCGTGTCATTCAATACCTGCTCGCGCACTGCCTGGGGGTTGCTTTGGCCTTCACCAAAGGGCAGCTTGCCGGTAAATACCTTATACAAAACAGCCCCTGTAGCCCATACATCATCTGCATAGCCTGCCTGGCCTGTGGCTGTTAAAGGGTTCAGCTGCTCAGGGGCAGTAAAATAGGGGGCACCCTGGTTGGGGCTGCCCATTACTAAAGCAAGGCCATAGGCGGCCAGCTTCACCACGGGTGCACCGTTTCTGTTCATCGCTATCAGCACATGCTCGGGCAGTAATGCCCCGTGTATTACCCCCTCTTCATGCAGGTAAGCCATGCCGTTAACAATGCCTTTGGCCACTCGCTCCAAAGTGCTGGCATCGGGCCCGCTCCGCAAAAAATCATTCAGCGTGCCTGCGCTGGCATACTCCATTATCAACACCGGATACTCGGTTTGCCGCCCCAAAGCATCAGTATGGGTAATAAAATCCAACCCGTACAGGCCTATAACATTGGTGTGTGAAAGCTCGTCTAAGCTGGTAAAAGTAGCAATCAGCTGCTCCTTTTGGGTGGGTGCCCCACTGCTGGTGCGGGCATCAAGGGCCTCTTTAAATATCTTTAAAAGTACCTTTCGGCTAGGCGTTTTCGTATCCTGGGCAGCAAAAAGCTCACTAAACGGCCCTGAAGCTACCAGGTCGGTATCAGGGTTCCAGGCATACTGTCCTAAAGTCATGGTGGTGTGGTGTTATTCAGTTAAAAAATACACCTATAAATATAGCAGTTCCTGGTAAACCAGTACCTGCTATTATCATGCAGTTGCTTAAAAGAGTGGTAGGTTAATTAGCTACTTCCCAATAAATACAGTTAGAAGGGGGCTTTTCAAAAGTTAACACAGCAGCCAAGGCGTAAAACAAAATAGAATAACTTACTGCTTTTTCTTTAGCCCTTCAATAACCGCTTCTGATAGGCCTGTGTACATCAATACTTTTTCAAGAGGCTCATTGTTTTGTAGCATTACCCTGGCTATTTCAATTTTTCCTTCCTGTCGGCCTTCAGTGGTATAATAATCTTTTACCCCGTTCATATCCCATTTGTGTTTCAGGCCTTCATGGTAATGGTCTCTTTCTTCTCTGGTCATCTTGGCTATTTCGGCAACGTCAAACAATTGTGCAAATATACCATATTGCAATGAGGGTGGCCGTTCGGTAAACTCATGCATGTGCTGTATGCAAAACAACCATACATCCAAGTCAGTAGTTAGCTCCTCTATGGTTTTAGTAAATTTAGGCAATTCTACATAGAGCATGGTTAGCTTACTATAAAATACTTTACATGTTTGTTCGTCCATGAGCTTAATTCGGTGCAATAGCTTATCACTTGGGGCATCTTTAAACTTAAAATCCAATAAGCTAACAGAGTAAACAGGCTTCAGTCTGTAATCCCAATGCTCGCCTACCACGGCCTGGTCTTTCACTGAGGCAGATAGATAATACAGGCTTCTATCTTTATAATAAGTTTGCCTGGCACATTGCATTTCAATATAAATGGCATCTCCATGCTCATTCACCGTATGTAAATCTACTACGGCCTGCCGCTCGTCAGCACTGTCGCCAACGTATGTATTGGGTTTAAAGGTTAGGTTGGCTACAGGCTGTGGGCATATTTGCAATGCGTTTAGAAAGTGAATGGTCATATGCTGGTTGGCTTCGCGACCAAACACTCGTTTAAAGCCAAAGTCAGTGTACAAGTTGATAAACATATGTAAAGGCTAATGATCTGGTTAAGTTTTGACAGTAGCAACATACAACAAACTGTAACAATACACCTAACATAACAGACAGATTATCAAACATGACTGTTAAGTATTGGTAATGCGGGTTAGTTGCCAGGTGCTTTTGAAAGTGTCATACAAAAAAAGGCAGGGCTACAACTGCTTTGTCCATAGCCTGAGTTTTGATAAACCCGTACTGCTAATTTGAACCTGGCCTTCAGCAGCATTCTTGAAAAATAATTAACTTCAAACAAACTATAAAACAATGGCGGCAGGTTACGCAGGTACCCCTTTAGCAAAAAAACTGGGCATCAAGCCTGGTTTCAGCATCCTGCTGGCGCAGCAGCCCGCCCATTACCTTGACTTATTTGCCGAGTGGCCCGAAAACACCCAGATGCTGGATGGGCCCGCCCCTGAAACGGCCGACTTCATTTACCTGTTCTGCACCACCTTTCAGGAGTTAGAAGAGATGGCCCCCATCTTAAAACAGGCCCTCAAAAAAACGGGCATGCTCTGGGTTAGCTGGCCCAAAGGCACCTCAGATATCCCCACCGACCTGAAACGCGACCCCATCAGAAACTTACTGCTTGACCTGGGCCTGGTAGATGCCAAAGTGGCTGCTATTGATGCCAATTGGAGCGCCCTTAAGTTTGTGTACCGCCTTAAAGACAGGTAATTGCTGTTACCCTCACTGGTAGTGTAGCCCAGCCCCAAACCGTTACCGTTAGTCACCAAAAAGTACACCTTAATAAAGTACATGGTATTAAACGGATACAGAAACGCTAACCTACATTGGCAAAAAATAGTTATACTTGAAATAATTATAAGCGATTACTACTCTTTGCTATGTTTGGTTCTAAAAAATATTGGATACTCTCAATTATAGGTATTGTAGCAATTATTGCGGTCATTGTACTGGCGGTGCAACCGGCCCCTTCTAACAGGCAGGCACCACCGGTAGCTGTAACCGAACCCGCACCAGCCCCTGTGCCTGAACCTACCCGCCTGTACGGCATTGTGGTCGATTCACTCTCTGTAGCCGAAGAACGCATCAAGCGCAACCAGAACCTGGCAGAAATACTTTTGGCCTACAACATCAGCCCCAAAACCATACATGACATTGCTCAAATGTCTAAAGACGTGTTTGATGTACGCAAAATAGCCGTCAACAAAAAGTACACAGTACTCTATGAGGCCGATAGTGTGCCTACGGCCAGCCACTTCATCTATGAACCCAACCGCCGCGAGTATGTGGTGTTTCAGCTCACCGACTCCCTACAGGTATACAGGGCGGCCCGCCAGGTAGATACCGTAACCAAAACCCTGGCCGGTACCATTGACCGCTCTTTGTACGTCAACATGGTAGAAGAGCTGGACGCCTCGCCGGCACTGGTCAACAAACTGGTGGATGTATTCGGCTGGCAGATAGACTTCTTCCGCGTGCAGGAAAACGACCAATTCAAAGTCATCTATGAAGAGCTGCAGGTAGAGGGCCAGCCCATTGGCGTAGGCCAAATCAAAGGGGCCTGGTTCAGCCACTTCAGCAACCCTTACTACGCCATCCATTATAACCAGGGCAAGGGCGAAGACTTCTTTGACCTGGAGGGCAACAGCCTGCGTAAAGCCTTTTTGCGTGCGCCCCTGGAATACACCCGCATCAGCTCGCGTTACTCGGGCCGCCGGTTCCACCCGGTACAAAAGCGGTGGAAGGCCCACCTGGGCACCGACTATGCCGCACCCAGGGGCACGCCCATCCGCAGTGTGGGTGATGGCATTGTGCTCAAAGCCCAATACAGCAAATACAACGGCAACTACGTCAAAATCAAACACAACGCCACCTACACCACCCAGTACCTGCACATGAGCAAAATTGCCAGCGGCCTCCGCTCTGGCCAAAAAGTCAAGCAGGGCCAGGTCATTGGCTATGTGGGCAGCACCGGCCTGGCAACAGGCAACCACCTGTGCTACCGCTTCTGGAAAAACGGCGTGCAGGTAGATGCCCTCAAGGTATACATCCCCCCCTCTGAACCCATTGACAGCACCCATGCCGCCAGCTACCAGTTGGTTATGGACGATATGAAGCAGCAGCTGGACCA
This sequence comes from uncultured Roseivirgaceae bacterium, assembly GCA_964643525.1. Lineage (GTDB taxonomy): Bacteria > Bacteroidota > Bacteroidia > Cytophagales > Cyclobacteriaceae > CAZXTW01. Next base: position 742 of record CAZXTW010000397.1, on the reverse strand, counting down.
GCTCAAAACCACCACCACCCAAAAAACAATACTCGCCACTGTGCAGTAGTGTAGCATAAAAAGCCCAAACAAACACCACTCACCACATACGCTGGTGCGAGTTTCCAAACTCGTACCAGCTTCACCGCTACCGCCAGCTTTGTGCCCCATGGGTACGCCTGTCCTGTTAGAGCCTCCTGGCTCATCCGTCCGTATCCATCCTGTGCCTGCCAACTACTCTACGTCTATCTTGAGCCTGTCGCTGTACCCCCTTTTCCCCACCGTCTATCCTGAGCTTGCCGAAGGATCCCTCAGCTATGGAAAGCATACGCTAACTACACCACCAACCCCCAGCGTCTCTACCGTTTACGATGGCACACCACCTTTGGCTACTCACAACTCGGGCATGCCGGTAAAGCAAGCGATACCCTTTCATCGCCAACAGATTTTTCGGCGCGCTCAAAATGACGCTGTGAAGTTGTTCATTCAAAGCCGTTTGGTGGGTTGATGCACCCCTTTAGGGGGCCGGGGGAAGCGTTGGGTATGAACCAACTACTCACCGTCTATACTGAGCCTGCCAACTACTCTACGTCTATCCTGAGCCTGTCGAAGGATCTGTTACCCATGGAAAGCACACACCGGCTACACCACCAACCCCCTTCTCCTCGTAAAGACGCATGGCCATGCGGCCCTACGGCTGGCTGCACTAACAACTCCTACTTATTTTATTACAGCATGTAGTTGTTAATCATACAGGTTGTTG
>CAZXTW010000396.1:0-6202 GCA_964643525.1 uncultured Roseivirgaceae bacterium | reverse complement strand
TAACGACCTGCTAAATTAACCAAGCCAGCATAAACCCAAAACGGATGTGGGGGGTTAGGGGCTGTTAAAAAAGGTTAAATGACCATTCAATGAACAATTAATAGTGAATAATGAATAGAACTGATCAAAGTTTGAAGGAGGAGGCTAAAAACAAGATTCTAAATTCTTGTCTCTAACCTCTTCCATCTAAAAATCTAACCTCTAGTTACCACCATCAGTGCCGCCAATGGGGGGTATTTGTACCTTGAGGCCTACAGAAAACAGGCGGCCTATGAAGGGCGAGGCGGTAAACTCGCGGTACTCAGCATCAAACAGGTTGGTTACCTGTGCGCTGGCAGTAAAGGTGGGGCTAAAGCGGTAGCCCACGCCCAGGTCAACATTCACAAAATCGCCCAGCTGGCCGTAGTTCCAGGTATCATTGCTGCGGGCATCTTCAACCACGGGCACGCCCCGGTACACCAGGTCTTGCGTTTCGGCCGCTATCTGGAAGCTGCTAAAGTAATCGTACCCCTCTACCCAACGTAAAAACAGGTTGGCAAACACCTTTTTGCCCCGGTAGTTAAAGCCCAGGCTGGCTTTGTTGGTGGGGGCGTTTACTAACACATCTAATTTATTCACTACACCGTCTCCGTTAAAGTCGTTGTTTTCAAGGTCGTCTTCATCAACTGAGTAATCAAAAAACGAGTAGTTAAACGTCATACTCAGCTGGTCAGTAAAGTAATAGTTCAGGCCAATATCAGTACCAAAAGTATTTACCTGGCCAAAGTTTACATAGGTAAATACCAGCCCGCCAAAGGCCCCAAAACCGCTCTGTACCTGGTCAATGGGCGTGTCGCCACGTTCGGTAGCAATGCCCACGCCCGTTACGGGGCTTAAAAAGTCTTTTGATATATTATAATAGGCGTTTACATCAATAAACAGCTTCTGGTCTTTGGTGGCACCTTTATAGCCTACTTCAAAGGTTTGTATTTTCTCAACACTTTGGCGCTCTACCTGGCTGGTGTTGCCGGTGGCAGGGTCTAAAATGGTAAAGCCCTGGGCATTACCCAGAATAAGGCCGCTAAACAAATCACCAAACATATTTAAAATGGTAGGGGCGGCAATGCCCTGGCCATAGGTAAGGCGCCAAGTGCCCAGCTTGCCCCGGCTTAGCAGGCCCAGCTTAGGCACAAAATTAAAGTCGTAAATCTCATGGTTATCGGCCCTGAAGGCACCAATGGCCTGCCAGCGTTCGTTAAAATTGTACTTTAGCTGGCCGTAGTAGCCTATTTGGGTAATATTCAGGTCGTCGCTGTCATCAAGCAGGTACGTATTGCGGCTGTCGGCCATGTCATGCTGTAGCTGTACACCGGTTACCAGTTCGGTTTTGCCAAACGTTTCGTTAAACTGCACCTCGGCATTAATGCGCTTGCTTTCGTCAACAAACAGGGCACCCGAGGCGTAGCTTTGTGCGCCACGGGCCTGCGCGTCAGTCAGGCCCGCATCAAGGCCTCGGTAATACTGCTTGGTGCGCTCGTCAATGGCATAGGTGCTGTCGGTGCTGCTCCACGTATAATACACCTGCGCAAACCAGTTGGGCGAGGTATAACGAAGGTGCACGTTGCCCACATTCCAGTCATTAATCTGGTTGCGGCCCACGTTGGTAGGGGCCAGGTAGGTGCTTTGGCTGGCGTTCACTGAAAGTATCAGGTCGCTCTGGTCGGTCAGGTTATAATACAGGGCGGCGTTGCCTTTAAAAAACTCAAAGGTATTGTCCAGCTCCAGCTCTTCATACCCTTCGGTGCCGGGTATGCCGTCGCGGTCAATATATACTGAATCAGCAAACTCAAACTCTTCGCCCCGGGTATACTCACCCAGTACTTTAAACGATAGCTTGTCATTTAAAATCTGTGCATGGCGCACCCTGGCAGAAAATACGCTCTGGTTGCCACCGCCCAGGCCAATGGTAGTGCCGGGGCTGGTGCGTGGGTCTTTGGTAATGGTATGCACCAGGCCGTTGTGGGCATTGGGGCCATACAGTACGGCATTGGGGCCCAGCACTACCTCTACACGTTCAACATCTTCTTTAATTAATGGCGATAGCGGCCCAAAGGGCAGGCCGGTGGCAATGAGGGTGGCCAGCCGGCCATCGTTCACCTGCAGGTTTTTGGCGTTGAAGTTGCTGTTAAAGCCCCTGATGTTAATGCCCGTGCCCACCACGCCACTGCGGATGAAGTCAACGCCTTTAATGCGCGACAGCAGCTCGCCAGGGTTAAAGCTGGGTATTTCTTCAATGTCTTTGCTTGATATGATTTGTATGGTCGCGGGTGACTCGGTGATTTTCTCTGCCCTGCGTGAGCCTGATATAATGACGGCATTGAGTAAAGAATTGGCTGCTTCGGCCAGGGCTACCGTACCTACAGTAGCGCTGGCCCCATTCAGGCTTACGGTTTGGGTTACCTCTTCATAACCTATGTAGCTAATTTGCAGGGTGTATTCGCCATAGACCAGCCCTGAAATGCTAAAGTTGCCGTTTACATCGGCCGCGGTGCCTTTGGTGGTGCCGGTAACAAAAACATTGGCACCAATTAAGGGTTCGCCATCCTCACTGGTTACAGTACCGGTAATGCTGCCCTTTTCCTGCGCCCAGGCGGCCATGGTCAAGAGGCAGAAAACAATACAAAGGGTAAAAATTCTCATAATTAATAGTTCTTGGGTTAACTCATTGTTAATGGTTAATTGTGGGGAACTCCCACTAAAGTAAACTTAGGCAGTTTTTATGGGGCGGTTGTGGTATGCCTTGAATTAGGGGGCGTTGACTATCAGGGGTTTTGTTGGGTATTTTATTTGTAATAGCTTGTTAATCAATAAGCTATGGGCTTTTGCTGTAGCTGTGACTTTATTTCTTTGCAAATGCTGGGTATTACCGGTGTTAGCTCGTCAATTAACTGGTTTAACAGGGTGGCTTTGTGGGTGTTGGTAATGTACTGGGTACTGTTTTCAAGCAGGGTTTCCACCACCTTTTCTTTGCTTGTTTTTGACTCCATATACTGGGCCAGGGCATTGTACCATACAATGGTGGGCAGGTAAATTACGCTGCCTTGAAAGGTTTTGTCTTTTTGTAGCAGGCGATAGCGGTTAATGGTGCGCAGCACGCCGGCAAAATCTTCCTGCTGCACCATGTCCTGCAGGTAGGTGGCAAAAAATACATGCCACCGCTGGCTTAGCACCTCGTGGCCATACAGGTGCATAAAGCTATCGCCAAAGCGGCGGGCATCAGCCGGCTGGCCGTTCAGGCACAGGCACTTCATGTAAAAAGCAGCAAAGCCAATTTTGTTGTGCAGGTTGTTGGTGTTGCGCATTTCAGGCAGCGACTGCCGCATTAGCTGCAGGGCCTGGTCTACCTTGCCCTGGCGCAGTAAAATGGCGCTGTAGTTGTTGAGGTACTTCAGGTGGTCGTCATTCTTTTGTTTGATTGAAAGGTAGCCGTACTCTTCAGCCTGTTGCAAAATATCAAACTTAGAGTGCAGCAGCACGCAGTTGGCATAGTAGTTCAGCAATATGCGGCGTGAGTAAAACACGCCCTGGCGCAGCAACTGGTCCAGCCTGTCATACAGGGGTTTAATCTTTTCATACTCACGGTAATTAAAGTACATAAAAGTAAGGCGTACGGCAGCAAAGTAGCGGTTCAGGCCGTCAAGGGCGGGTTCATCAAAAACGCCCTGCAGCCAGGCCTGCCATTGCTTTGATTCGTTGCTGTTTTGGGCATACTGATTAATAATGTCTACTGAGGCACGGTGCATTTTTTCACTGACGGCGCACGAGTGCTCGTAGGCCTGGCGGTGGGTGGTAACAAACCGGTCAATGATAGTATGCTCGTTGTAGCGCAGGCGGATCAGCATGTACTGCCTGAAGTTCAGGGCCAGGTCATAAAACTTCATAAAGTAATAGTCGGCCGTGGTGGCCTGGCCAATGGCTGCCAGCAGTTGGCGCTCGTCTTCAGGCCTGATCGAGTCGGTCATCACCCGCCTGTCCATCTCGTTAATCCACTCAAAATGCTTGTCTACATCGGCCTCATTCAGCTTGCGTTCAATCCAGCTTTTCAGGTGGCTGTACTTGCGTTTGTCAATGGTGGCATCAAAAGGGCGGGGTTGGTTGTTGTGGTGGCAATTGTACTGTATGCGCTGCAAAATGGCCAGCTTCTGCTGGTCTTCAAACTGCTCTATGCTGCACAGGTAGTCGGCCTCGTGGGGTAGTATTTCACTGGCAAACTCCTTAAACCGCTTCAGCTTTTCTTTCATAGGCCCAGCCACGTTGGTTGTTACATGTGTTGGGTGTTAAAATACGCAATCAAACTATAATTGCACAGGCCATTTACATTGGTAAATTGTGGCGGGCAGCAAAGCTTACTTTTTACTGTTTAAGAAATCAAGCATCAGCTGGTTGGCTTCCTTGGGTTTTTCAAGGGGCACAAAGTGGCCGCATTGGTCAATAAAGTGCAGCTGGGCGTGGGGTATTTGTGCCGTACCGGTTTCACCCACCAGTTGGGTGGTTAGGGTTGGGTTCAGGTAGCGGTTGGGTATTAAAAAGTCATTACTGCCATAAATTACCAGGGTGGGCTGTTGCAGGTCTTTGAGGCGTTCAAACACAGGCCCGTTAATCATGCCCGTTACGCCCCGCACCACTGACTGGCAGTAGAGCCTGAAATCATTGGCCTGGGCCATTTGAATGCGCTCTTCAATCAGGGCTTCTACATGCTGAGGCATGCTGTGAAAGTTGTACCCAAAGTTGGCCCTTATTTGCTCTGGGGTGGCGTTCATGATTGATTCTACCGTATAAAAACTGCGTAGCCAGGCCTTGCCGCGCTCTTCAAATGTTTCAAATCCTGCTGGTGAAATCAAGACCAAGTTCTGAACCTGTGCCGGGGCCTTCAGGGCGGTGGTCATGGCTATTTGCCCCCCCATGCTGTGGCCCACCAGTGTGAGGTTTTGCAGGTTAAGCGCCTCGGCCAGTTCTAACACCACATCCGCATACCAGTCCATCGTGGCGGGGTAGTCACCCTTTTTTGAGCGGCCATAGCCGGGCAGGTCAATGGCAATGCAGCGGTAGTGGTCTTTAAAGGCGTCAATGGTCATATCCCAGGCGGGCAGGTAGCTGGCCAGCCCATGTATAAACAGCAGGGTTTGCGGGCCGGTGCCTTCGTCAATATAGGCCACCTCAAGGCTGTTGTTGCGCAGGGGCAGGTAGTGGGTGGTGTAGCGGTAAGGTTTCAGGATGTCTCTCATGGGTTTAGTGGGCTGTGCCTGCAACTGGGCAAGGCAGGTCATGATCAGGGCCAGGGTTAAACAGGTTTTCATAGGGTTGGGTTGCTTGGTTGGTTTTGGGCCAGGGCTTTGCGGTCAGTCTTACCGCTTTCGGTTTTGGGCAGTGCAGCCATGGCCACAAATTCATGGGGTACCTTAAAGCGGGCCATGCGCTGCCGGCACCAGGCCTGCAGCTGCTGCGCATTGAGCGGTTCAGACCCGTTCCATACCACAAAGGCCCGGCCTACTTCGCCCCATTTGGGGTGGGGCATGGCGGTTACGGCTACTTCGCTTATCTGCTCGTGCTGCCCCAGCAGGCGCTCTACCTCGTTGGGGTAAACATTTTCGCCCCCACTAATGAACATATTCTTAATACGGTCTACCACATACAGGTAGCCGTCTTCATCTTGCCGCACCAGGTCACCACTGTGGAACCACCCATTGGGCTTGGCCTTTTGGGTGGCCTCGGCATTGTTCCAGTAGCCGGGTGTTACCGTGGGGCCGGCAAAGCAAAACTCGCCTATCTGGCCGGGGGCCACTTCCCGACCGTGTTCATCAACAATGCGGGCCTGCACGTAAAAGTTGGTGCGCCCAATTGAGCCAGGCTTGCGGTGGGCATCGGCCTGGTGCAATGAGCACAGGTTGGGCCCCACCTCTGTCATGCCGTACCCCTGCCTGATGGGTATGCCTTTGTTAGCCCATACGTCTATCACGGGCAGGGGCAGGGCCTCACCGCCCACCACAAAGTAGCGCACGCTGCTTAGGTTGGCCTGGGCAAAGCGGGGGCTTTCCTGCATCATTTTAAGCATGGTGGGTACAGCAAAAAACAGCTTGTGCTGTTGTTGCTCAAGCAGGGTAAGTACGGCAGCAGCCTCAAACTTTTTCATGAGTACTACCTGCCCGCCCAGGTGCAGCAGGGG
>CAZXTW010000395.1:0-6204 GCA_964643525.1 uncultured Roseivirgaceae bacterium | reverse complement strand
CCCAATTTTAGGTGCTAAAACATCCATAGCTGCTACGGTTTTACCACTACTTTATCAGACTCAAGCCTTGATACCTCCAGAATATCATCAACCAAACCCCGCAGCTTATCAGTATTGGCCCGCATCAGCTTCAGGTTATCTGCAGCAGTTGGGCCAGCAGTACCGCCCTGAAGCAATGTATCTAACGGGCCGCTAATCAACGTCAGGGGCGTACGCAGCTCATGGCTAATGTTGGCAAAAAAGCGGCTCTTGGCATGGTCAAGAGATGACAGCTCCTTGTTTTTCTGTTCTATCTCGTCTCGTTGCAACCGCAGCAGTTTATTGGCTTTTTGCTTTGACCGGTAGTAGCGGTAAAGAATAAACACAATTACGGCCAGCACCGCAATACCCGCCAGGGTAGCAATTTGTACAGTTTTTTGTCGGTTTATCGTTTGGCTCAGTAACAGTTTTTCGCTGGCATTGCTAAATTGAATAGAGTCCTTTTCTTTTTCAAACACATACTCAGCCTCAAGGCGGGCAATGGCCTTGGTCTTATCTTCATTAACCAGGCTGTCTGATACTTCCTGGTACAACACCTGGTTTTCGTAAGCGCTTTGGTAATCGCCCAGCAAAGCTTCAACAGCTGCCAGGTTTTTTGTACTTAATTGAATAGCCCTGTTATCTCCCATTTGCAGGTCAAGCGTTTGGGCTTTAGCAAAGTAGGCTCTGGCTTCAGCCAATTGGTTTTTCTTCTGGTAAGCCTTACCAATAAGCACCAGTACGTCAGTTCTCTTCTTTGAAATACCAATGTCATTCACCAACTTATTTGCCTCATAAGCATATTTAAATACACTGTCTGGCTTATTCAATTCCAGATAAACAGAGCCTATATCTACCAGTATGCCTACAAGTACCAGTTTATTGCCACGTATATTAAATTGCTGCATGGCTTTCAGGTGGTACTCAAGCGCTACATCAAACGCGCCCTGCTTTCTGTAAACCCTGCCTATATTGCTTAAATTCTTGGTAATTAATACCGGGTGGTTCCTGGCTTCTGCAATGGCCAATGATTTTTGGCTGTAGGTAAGGCTTTGTGTTAAATCATTCAACAGCAAATAAGCCCAGCCAATATTGTAATAGGCCACCATCAGGCTGCGTTCATTACCCAGCCGCTCATCTATTTCCATTGTTTTAAGAAAATACTCAATGGCTTTTTGATAATTGCCCATGCGCAGGTTTACTGCCCCAATGTTTCCGTAGGTTGATGCTATACTTTTCTCATCACCCAACTCAAGCTCAATTTTTAAAGACTTATACTGGTAGTCTAATGCTTTGCTGTAATTTTTTCGCAGGCTGCCCAGTACCCCCAGGCCACCAAAAATATTGGCTTTTCCTACCAGGTAGTTGTTCGCCCCAGCCAGTACCAGTCCTTCAGTAAAGGCTGCCTCTGCCCCATCATAATTGCCCACCATCATTCTGGCCCATCCCTGCTCATACATGGCATCTGCACTACCTTCGGGGTAACCTATGGCATCTGCAAGGGCTACAGCCAGGTTAACATAACGCATAGTCTGCAAAGTGTCTATCCGGTCATACTCTCCGGCCAGCTTCACATAAACATCTACCTTGCCCTGATCAGAAACTTCGGTTTCCAACAATTGCAATAGCGAGTCAATCACAGGCTGGTTCTGGGCCTGAACAGACAGCTGCACACAACAAAACAAAGCACTGAATAACACGAAGTAAATCCTCATAGTTAGAAGCTTTTATTCCTCTTAAATCAATAAAAAAGAGACAATTCCGGCCTTATCAATCAGTACAGTTTGGCCAATGAGCTACTTTGAGGCAATAGGTTTACCCGTAAAACAGAAATGAATATAACAGGCTAAACAACGGCAATATAGAAAATAATATACAAGAGCCCGCCGGCATTTCCAAACCTGGGCACCAGCCCTACCTGCAAAATCAATTACAGGGTCAGTAATAGCCCAGGGTACTTTCAGGCAAAGTCATGGCATATAGTAGCCACCATACGTACCCTACATAGCAAGCAACAGCCTACCACAGCTTAAATTAAATTGTTTGCCATGAAGTAGGCCATTTTAACCCCGTGCATGAATATCTTTAAGGCTATGAATTTATTTGATGTCATAGCAGTAATTGGGCTTGTACAGGCAGCGATAGTGGCTGTGCTTATTTTTACCAATAAAGTATTCAGAAACAAGGCCAATAAATACTTTGCCTACTTTCTGGTGCTTGTGGCTGTAATTGGCCTTGACGCAAGGCTTAGCGCATACTATGAAGGCCTGCCCAGGTTTTGGGCTGTGTTTTTTGATTTGGTGGGCGATGATATTCCGTGGATTATGATATTTTACCTGCCGCTGTTTAAGTTCTTTATGGAAATATCAGACAGCATACGCCCCAAAATAGCCTATTGGCTGCTTTTCATTCCGTTTTTCTGCTTTGTGATCATTAACGGAATCATTGACTTAGAGCTGGAATTTAACCTGCTGTCAGCCCCATTCTTTACTGACAATAGAATTACCTTTTATGAGTTTGAAGATTACATTGCCATTGCACTATTTGTAGGCCTGCATGCATTTACTTTTGTGCGGCTTATCAGAACAACCAGCAGCAAATGGCTAAAAACACTGTGGTGGTACTGTAGCGCATTAATACTGATTTGGATAGTGCTTGTGATTGACCATGCCTTTTTTGAAGACCACTTTTATCAAATCATTGAAAGCATGCTATGGTCTGGCATTACGGTATTTATTTATTGGTTAATGTACTCGGGCCTGTTTCAGTTTAACCTGGCCAACAACAGAAAAGAAATACGCGAAAAGCTGGCTGCCCGCATACAGCCAGAGCCACCACAGCCGGCTGCTGATGAACCCACCAGGCCCAAGCTGTCTGTAAAATCAAAAGCCCATTTTGAGCAGCTTATGGTACTGATGCTGGTTGATAAGGCCTACCTGAACCCAGAGCTGGGCAGAGACCTGTTAGCCCAGCAACTGGGCATTAGCCCAAGCTACCTGACGCAGCTTGTAAAAGAGCATGCACAAAAAAACCTGGCCACCTTCATGAATGAATTCAGGGTAGATGAAGCCTGCAAAATGCTACACGACCCCTTATTCAATACCTATGACAACCTATCTATTGGCCTTGAGGCTGGCTTCAAATCAAAGTCTGCCTATTACACTGCTTTTAAAACCCAAACCGGCATGACACCCGCACAATTCAAAAAAAACGCCCCCCAGGTGCTTCAAACACAATCCTGATTTCTTCAGTACCCTCCTGTTTTCTTTAAAACTTATCCTGATTTCTTCAAACTACCCTTTTCAGAACCCCCTGCCGGGCCATTTCATAGAGATTTGCCAAACACTAAATGTAAATGGCAAAAATGAAATTAGTATCAAAACCTTCATCATGCATGCTTTGGGCAGTGCCCCTGCTGTTGCTGTGCTGGCTGGCAACCACCACGGCGCAGGCACAAAAAATAGAAACCATTTCTATTGCCCTACAAACAGAATCTGTTTCGCTGCCTTTTAAGCGGCTGGCACCTATCCACCCCGGCATTGAAATTGGCGTTTCATTAGGTGAAACCGTAAAGCCCCACTCTGTTAGAAGGTGGAATGCCTACGTGGGCTGGTTTTACCACAAAGGCATAGACCACAGCTTTTATGTACGTGGTGAATACCAGTTAAACTACACCATAAACCAGGCAGTAAACATATCTGTACCCATAGGCCTGGGGTATACCCATACCTTTTTGGCCCGGCCCGTGTACCAACAACAGAGCGACGGCAGCTTTCAGGAAAAAACCCAGTTTGGGCGGCCACATGCGTTGGTTACTACCGGCCTGGGCATTAGCTACCTCAGGCTGGGGGCCGTGCAGCCTTTTATAAAATATGAAGCTGCCCTGCAAACCCCCTTTGCTACTACCATACCTATACTAACCAGAAACTTCCTGAAAATTGGTTCTAACATCAAACTCAACTAAAATGCTACAAAAAGTGCTCATTATCGTTTTAATTGGCTGTTGCTGCTTTCAATGTGATGAACCTGCCTCGCTGCCTGCCTCCTTTTACAACCAGCCCGTTGGGTTTAATGACTCAAGCGCCACACACCCCAACGCCAATGCCTACCAGGCCTTACTAGACCAGCACCAAAAGCAGGGCATGGTGGGGGCCACCTTATTGGTAAAAGACCAGAACGGCCTATGGATTGGCGCAGCTGGCTATGCCGATATTGCCAATAACGTAAAAACCACCGCCCACGCGCAATACTTCCTGGCCAGCATTAGCAAACTCTTTACCGCTGCTGCCGTGTACCGGTATGTTGACCAGGGCGTTATTTCACTGAACGACCCCATTAAGCAATGGCTGAGCAATGAAATAGTAGATGAGGTAGCCAATTGCAATGAGGCCACCATAGGCCACCTGCTGGCACACCGCAGCGGCATTAGAGACTTTTACACCACACAATTTGATTTAGACCGCCTGAACGCCGACCAGCACTGGAGCAAAGAAGAGGTGCTGCGCTATGTGTATGGCAAAAATGCCAGCTTTAACGTAGATGAAACGTATGAATATTCTAATACAAACTACCTGCTGCTGTCATTAATACTTGAAAGTATAAGTGGCCTTTCGTTTGAAGAAGTATACCAGCAACAGGTATTTGATCCGCTAGGCTTAGCCTCTGCCTATTACAGTGAAGACATCATTATACCCGACGGGGCAGTAAAAGGGTATGTTGATATTTATGACAACGGCAGTTTTATAGAGGCTGAGTTTCTGTATAAAGATGAACTTGGCATTGGCGGAGACGGTGGCGTGGCCATTAACGCTTACCATTTGGCGGTATTTCTTGAAAACCTCGTGAACCCCAATTTTATCTCTGCCCAAGCGCAGGCCCAAATGACCAACTGGTTTCCTATACCTGATGATTACGTGTGGGATGAATACGGCCAAACAGAAAATGGGTACGGCCTTGAGCGCTTCAACACAAAATATGCAGCTGCCATTGGCCATACGGGCGGCATTGATGGCTTCAGTACCTATGGCTTTTACTTTCCTGAACAAGATATGACTTACATACTGCTGTGTAACTCACAAGCCGTGGCTAATGGTGATTTGCAGGCCTCTTTATTTGATGGTGTTTTAGACTTAATGTTTGCACAATGAAACTGATACATTACCTGGCCATACTGCTTTTAAGCGGCCTGGCAGCCTGCTCTACGGCTTACGGCCCAGCCCGGTCTGCCTACGACCTTGGCTATACCGCAAGGCCCATATACAATAACAGCAAGCAAACCACCCTGCAGGGGGCCTTGCAGTACAACCCAGACAATGGCTACAGCCAAAACGAAGTACAGAACGGCGCTGAGGCTTCGCTCTCCTTTCACAGGCTTAACGAGGGCCTGGGCTATAGCCTGGGTGCTTTTGGCTATACCAGCAACTACCGCATCAGGCCCACCAACCAAAAGTTAAGCGCTTATGGGTATGGGGGCAGGTTTTCTATTTACAAAAACAAGGTAGCCGGTAACTTTCAATGGAGGCCCTACGGCCTGGAGCTGGGGCTATCTGTTGAGCGAGGCGACTTTGCCACCTTTAGAGAAGGGCAGCCTGCCACCTCAAAAACAGCAACAGCCACGGTAATACCAAGCGTTGGCCTAAGCTCTGAAGTAGTGTACCTGCCCCGCTCCGCCGCCCGTGCCCGCCTCCACGGCGGCGCGCACGTTGGCCACGGCGCGCTCGACGTCCAAGCGCTCGTAGGCGGGCTCGGGTCGACCGGCGAAGAGCTCCTCGAGCTGTTGGTGGCGCTCGTAGGAGCCGCGGCAGCGCGCGCAGTGCGCCAGGTGCTGTTCGAGGCGCAGCTCTTGCTCGATCTCGAGCTCGCCGTCCGCGGCGCGCTCGATCCAGGTCCGTGCCAGGCGACAGCGAATCATGAGGAGCCCCCTTCGAGCCACGGCTGGATCCAGCGCACCAGGGCGCGGCGCGCCTTCATGACGTGGGTGCGCGCGGTCTGCGGGGTGACGCCCGTGACGCGCGCCACCTCTTCGTACTCCAGGCCCTAGAAGACCCGCGGCACCAGCGCGTTGCGCAAGCGCTCCGGCAGGCGCTCCAACGCGCGCTCGAGCCCCGCCTTGAGCTCGCGTCCCTGCACGGCCTCGCTGGGCCCCGCCTCGCGCGCCCCCTCCCGGGCGCTCTCCTCGCCCTCGAG
>CAZXTW010000394.1:0-6240 GCA_964643525.1 uncultured Roseivirgaceae bacterium | reverse complement strand
AAATGTAATAAACATATGTATTGTATACAATATGCATATTCTGTATGTGTCATGGTTCAAGTATATTATTAGTACCTGTATTTACTTTACCATTTATTGGATATATTATAAAAGTGAAAACATATTCTTTTTAAGTTTCGTACAATATCATATTGTCGCATTGTCCATTATGGTAATTAGCAGATATTGAATTTGACATATCCATTATAATAAGGAATTCGTAGCGTAAAAGAGTGATTTTCACTTTTTAATATGCTTTGCCCCTTAGCCCGGGTAGCCTATTTATTATCTAAAAGCGAATTATCATGAGTTTTCATTTAAATGTTGATGCTTGGGAGAGTGAAAATGAATGTTCACTAAGTTTTGTGATCAATCGTATTGAATTTATAAAGAAAATTCGATCAAACTATTTTGATTCTAAAGAAGTGATCTACATTTCAGCTTCTGAGTCAATTAAAATGAAAGGTTAAGCTGCAATAGCAACATTTAAAAGGCGGGGTCTGTACCTCGCCTTTCTAACTTAAAAGCTGCTTTTTTTGAGAATGCTAGTACGAACAGGTGTAATTATTCTTTACAAAAGCCTCTCGTAAGTTTCGGTCAATTAAATAGTTGTACTGTGAAGAGACAAAACTCAACAATTGTGTTTTTACCGTTGATCTTGCATTACTGTTATCACTCAAATGATGTCGTTCAGATTGCGTGGGGTGCTGTTGGGCATGACATTTTTTAGGGCTGGGCAATAATGGCCAGCTTGCCGGCATGAACCAATTGACAAACCAACGGCCCTGCGGCCACTTTGCCCTGCTATGATAGCCCAATACGTCATTGGCCTTACCAGCCTGGGGCAGTACGATTATGTGCTGATTAACGCCCAGGGTGAGGTGCTGGCCCAGGGGCCGGCACTGCCCAGCAAGCAGGCCTGTGTGGCCAGCATTAACCGGCTGCGGCAATATGCCCAGCTAACGCAACACACGCGGCGGCGGGTACTGCCTGATGGGGGCCACAGCTTTAGCCTGCATGCGCCCGACGGCGCACTGTTGGCCTATGGCACCGGCCTGCCCTCGGTAGCCCAGCGCGAGGTAGCCATAGATGCCATCAGGGCCATAGCCAGCAAAGCCGTAATTACCGCAACCGTTTAACAGTAAACCACCACCACCCATGCAAGACAGAGCCATTACCGCCCTGGGCCAGTTAGAGCTGGCCACCAAGAAAGACCAGCCCCGCTGGCAGCATTTTATAGATGATATGCATTGGAATGAGGTATTTCCCATGTTGCTGGTATGCTTTGAGCAGCACACTGAAGGTGGCCAGCTACAGCTGGCTTATACCGGGGTTGATATAGAACAGGTAGATGATGCCATAGCCCAGCGCTATGCCTACCGCAAGGGCTCGGCCAAAGGGGGCGATGTAACCCCAACCACCAAGGCAGGTGCTATGGGTAAAAAGCTGAAAACCATGATAGAGAATAGCCTGCCAGCGCTGGTGGCTACCGCACAAACCCATGCCTCCAATGAGGTAGCTGTGTTTACAGCTATGCTAAGCCAGCTGCAACAACATAAAGCTGCCATGGTTGAGGCCTTGACGGCTCTACATCAGGAGGTTGCAAAAGAAAAGAGAAATATGGCCTGTATTTCTGTAAGGGTAACCGAGGGTGGTACCCACCGCTACCTGGCCCACTATACCGCTGTGCAACACCTGTTAGATACTGTAGGAACATCCGGCAAGTGGCAGAAGTACGGAGAGAAGTCGAAGGCCAATGATAAGGACTGCAGCATATGCCTGCAACAAAAGCCTGAGGTGCTGGGCTTTGCCAGCCCCTTTAAGTATGCTACCGTTGACAAGCCTGGTTTTGTGAGCGGTTATTTTAACCAGAAGCGCAACTGGGCCAACTACCCTGTATGTACTGACTGCGCACTTGAGTTAGAGGTTGGCAAACGCCAAATATATAGGCACCTGAAGCGTGTGTTTTACGGGCGCAGGTTTTTTATGCTGCCCAAAACGGCCATGCCCGGCCAAACAGCCCACCTGAAAAAAGCCCTGAAGCATATTGGCCATATACAAGAGCGTGTGCAGCAAACCACCCTGATGGGACGTCGCGAAGACTATATGATGCGCCTGCTGGGCGGGGCCGATAATTACTTTAGCATGAACCTGATGTTTTATGACGAGCACCCCACCACCAAGGCCATTACTATTAAGCTGATGCTGGAAGAGGTGCTGCCCAGCCGCTTCAGGCTGCTGTTTGAAACACTGCCCAACCAACTGGCAGGCCACCCCCTGTACCACAATGCGGTGTACCACAGCAAAACCAAAACCTACAGCACCCTGGCGTGGAGCTACGGCCACCTGGTGCACTTTTGGGATGTACAGCAAGATGCCAAGCGCACTGATTTTTATGCCATGACGCAAAAGGTGTTTATGGGCCGCCCCATGACCATGGCCGAGGTGTATGCCCGCTTTATGGAACGCCTGCGGCAAAACCATACCGATGCCCTGACCGCCAGGTATGCTGAACCCAACCACCTGGCCGTGCGCAAGGCCCATATGGTGTTGCGCTACCTGCGGGCACTTGGCATTGTGCCCCCGCCAAATACCAGTAACAATCAAAACCAACCTATACCCATGGAAGATAACCACCACCATGATGGGGCTGCCCTTAAGAAGAAGGGCTTTGAAATGGCCCTGTTTACTGATTTTGTTGGCAGCAATGCCGATTTTTTAGATGCTGATTACAAGGCAGGCACCTTTGCCCTGGGCGTGCTGGTGCGCCTGCTGCTGAACATACAGCAGCGCGAGCTGGGCAGCACACCATTCAGTAAAAAGTTTAAGGGCTACCACCTGGGTTATAAAGACCTGGAACGCCTGTACCTGGAAGCACTTGATAAGCTAAACCAGTACAAGGGCTTTTATGTGTATGAAGAGCTGCGTGCTTATATAGGCGAGCACTTTGCCGCCAAGAGCCACCTGCTGGGCCCGGCCGACCCCAACGAGCTGAGCTTTTATTTTGTAGCCGGCATTGAGCTGGGCCGCCTGTTCAGAACAGAAGCCGAGGCCGCCGAAACCCCAGATGCTGCTGAGGTAGCTTAATCAATAGTTGACACTTTAACAGACCAACCTTATGGCAAATACAGATATTATTCAACACCGCACTGAGCTGTTGTTTTTGTATGAAATAGAAAACGCCAACCCCAATGGCGACCCCATGAACGAGAACCGCCCCCGCTTTGATGCTGAAGACGGCACGGCCCTGGTGAGCGACGTGCGCCTGAAGCGCACCATACGTGACTACTGGATGCAGTATAAGGGCCATGACGGCAATAATGCCGAGGGCAAAGACATTTATGTGCGCGAAATTAAGTACAAAGGCGAGGGCAAAGACAAAGACAAAGAGTTTGTACAGTCGGGCAAGCAACGTTCAGCACAGTTTAAAGAAAGCCGCGAAAAGGTGCTTGAGCGCTGCATAGATGTGCGGGTGTTTGGTGGAGTGCTTCCGTTAGATAAAAGCTCTTATACCTTTACCGGGCCGGTGCAGTTCCAGATGGGGCGTACCCTGAATAAAACTGAAATTGTAACGGTGCAGGGCACGGGTGCCTTTGCCAGCAGCGAAAAAAAGCAGCAGGCCAGCTTCAGGGTAGAGTATACCCTGCCGTATGCGCTGGTAGGTTATAACGGCATAGTAAACGAAAAGGCCGCTGCAGATACGCAAATGACCGAGGCCGACCGGGCCGAGCTGATGGAGGGGCTGTGGGAAGGCACGCAAAACCTGATATCGCGCTCAAAGTACGGGCAAACGCCCCTGCTGCTGCTGGCCGTGCACTATAAGCACCCTTACCAGATTGGCGGGCTGCGGCAGCGCCTGGCCCTGACCAGTACCATAAACCAGCTGGCCATACGCAGCACCAATGATTACCAGGTAGAGGTAGGCGCGCTGCGCAGTGCCCTGCTGGCCGCCACCGAGCATATTGACCATGTGGCCGTACGCATTGACAGCCGCCTGCAACTAACCAATGAGGGCCACCCCGTAACATGGACCACCGGCAACCACCAGCCCCATGCGCTGTGATGCCCCCCACGAGGTGCTGGTATTTACGGTAGGTGGTGAGTACGGCCACTTTAGAAAAATCAACACCACCACCTCGCCCCTGACCTATAGCCTGCCGGGCCCCACCGCCCTGGCAGGCCTGGTAGGGGCCGTGCTGGGCATGCCCAAGGAAGACAGCCAGGGGCAGCTGCCTGAAGCTGATGCCGGTAGCCCTGCTGAGGCTGTTTGCGAGGCCTTTGCCCCCAGCCGCTGCCGCTGGGCCGTGCAGGTGCTGCAGCCCATTAAAAAGGTGTATGTGGCGTTTAACCTGCTAAACACCAAAAGCTGGGCTACGCACTACCGCTTAGACGGCAAGTCACACAAGGGCCGCACACAGGTAGAGTTTGAGCTGCTGAAAACGCCCAGCTACCGGGTGGCCCTGTGGTGGCAACATCCACGCCGCGATGAACTGGCCCGCCGCCTGCAGCAGCGCAGCCACCATTACAGCCCTTACCTGGGCCTGGCCCAGTTTACGGCCACCCTGCGCTGGCAGGGCAGCTACACCACCACGCCCCTGGCAGCCAATGAATTAACGCCCTGCCACAGCGCGGTAAACCTGAACGCCCTGGAAGCTACCGGCACAGAAGCCCCGGTGCAGTTTGCTGAGGGCAGGCACTACCATACTGATACCCTGCCCATGGCCATGAACATACGCCGGGAGGTGAGCCAGTATGCCGAGCTGCTGTTAGAAACTACCGGCCAAAGCACCCTGGTGCGGGGCACCACCCTGCACAAGGTGCCCGGGCTGGGCAACCTGCACTTTTGGTAATGGCCCCTGCTACCACCATAGCGCCCCATATTTTGTCACACCCCGGCAAGCCCTTGTGCGTACACCTGGCGCAGGTTACTGCTGATGCAGTGGCCATGGCCGGGCAGGCGCCCTTTGCCGGGGGGCAGCCCCCGCCGGTGCCGCAGGCTGTAATGGTGCAGCTGGCCCGCATTGCCGGGGCCACGCACGATGTGGGCAAGGCCACGCCCTACTTTCAGACCTACCTGAGCAACCCCGAGGCCCCGCATGACGAGCGGAAGAACCACGCCCACCCCTCTGCCATAGTGGCCTGGGCGCTGGCCCGGCACTACTTGCAAAGCCAACCCGGCCTTGATGAGGCCTACGCCCCCCTGCTGCCCCTGCTGGTATACACGGCCGTGCGCCGCCACCATGGCAACCTGAAAGACCTTGAAAAGGAGGTGGCCTTACAACCCGAGGCCATTGCCCTGTTGCAAACGCAGCTGGCCGCCCTGCCCCAGCCTGAGGTGGCGGCCCTGCTGCAGCACCTGCTGGGCGGCACCATGGCCCTGCCGCCCTGGCCTGCCCTGCAACAGCAGCTGGCCAGCGGCATTTTTGCTGACCCCCTGGCCGATGCCCTGCTGGATGCGCAGATGGCATGGGATGAGTGGCCCACACCCCACCGCCTGGGCCTGTACTATGCCCACCAGTGGTTGTATGGCTGCCTGCTGCGGGCCGATAAGCAAGATGTAATTCTTGACCACGGTGCCCAGCAGCTGCCGCCCCTGCCCATAGATGCCGTGCCCCGGTACCGCCAGCGTATGGGCTGGACAGGCCCCCCCGGTAATGATATGAACCGCATGAAAAACCAGGCCTACCACAGCAGCCTGCAACAGCTGGAGGCAGCCTATACCCCTGAAAAGGCCTTTTACAGTTGCACCTTGCCCACCGGTTTGGGCAAAACCATGACCT
Source organism: uncultured Roseivirgaceae bacterium (assembly GCA_964643525.1). Taxonomy (GTDB): domain Bacteria; phylum Bacteroidota; class Bacteroidia; order Cytophagales; family Cyclobacteriaceae; genus CAZXTW01. The sequence goes on along the minus strand of CAZXTW010000394.1, from coordinate 460 downwards.
CGCTGGCCCTGGCCCTGCGCCTGGCCCAGCTGGCCAACCTGACCGACCCGCATATTGTGATTTGCATACCGTTTACCTCTATTATTGACCAGAATGCTGAGGTGTATGCCCAGGTGCTGGGGCAGCCGGGCAGCGACCTGCTGCTGTGCCACCACCACCGCGCAGAGCCCAATTATAAGGCCACCGAAGCGGCCCCGGCCACGGCCGACCAGAGCCAGTTTTTGATTGAAACGTGGCAAAGCCGCCTGGTGGTGAGCACCTTTGTGCAGCTGCTTGAAACCATGTTTAGTGCAGACAAGCGCATGGTGCTGAAGCTGCCCACCCTGGCCAATGCCATAGTGCTGCTTGATGAGGTGCAGCAGGTGCCTTACCAGCTGTGGGAGCCCTTCAGACAGGCGTGCTATGCCATAAACGCCCAGTACGGCACCCGCTTTTTATTGCTTACGGCCACCCAGCCCCT
>CAZXTW010000393.1:347-6247 GCA_964643525.1 uncultured Roseivirgaceae bacterium | reverse complement strand
CAACTACCGTATCGGTAATCTGCCTGGCCCGTACCTCTGCTATACTCCATTGACAGGTGGTGGTATCATAATTAAATACCAAAAGCCCGTCATCATACAGGGCTTTGGTAAACTGCTGGGCAAAAAATGTATTACCCATGGTTTTTTGATACACTACCTCTGCCAGCTCGTGGGCATCTGGCTGGTTATTGAGTATATCATTAATCATGGCCAGGGTCTGGATGCGGTCAAGGCCATCAAGTATCAGCTCATTCACCTCATCTGGCATGGTTTGCTTTAAGGGGTCAATAAACTCTGTAGCCACCATATGCCCGGCGTTCACATCTTCAGCACGGTAGGTGGCCACCCAAAGCAGTGAGCTAATGGCATTATCTTCCATTAGGAGTTTAAACAGGCGCAATGAGCTTGAATCGGCCCACTGTATATCATCAATAAAAACTACCAGTGGGTGCGATTCAATGCAAACAGATTTCATAAAAAGCCTGAACACATAGTTAAAGCGGTTCCTGGCCTTTTCTCCTTCCAGTGGGGGTACCTCTGGCTGTGGGCCAATCAACATTTCAAGTTCAGGAATGACATCAGTAATGACCTTACCCAAATCGCCAACTGCTGTCTGTATATTTTTCTGCCATTGCAGCAACTCAGGCTTTTCAACCTCTAAAATCAAGTCTACCAGCTTACCAAAAGCCTTTTTAATAGCATAGTAGGGAATTTGCTGTTGTATTTGGTCAAACTTACCGTCAATAAAAAAGCCTTTACTGCCAAATACAGTGCTTTGCAGTTCACTTACCAAAGCCGATTTGCCCACGCCAGCCTGGCCGCTAACCAGCAATAACTCTTTATTGCCAAAGCCAACCCGCTCATAGGCACGTTGCAGTACCTCAATCTGCGCATGACGGCCATACAATTTCTGAGGCAACCGCAGTTGGTCAGTTTTGTCGCGACTGCCCAGTTCAAACACATCGTGGCCGTTACCGCGCTTATGTTGGTCTATACCCAGCTTCAAATCGTGCAGCAAACCATAGGCTGTTTGGTAGCGGTTTTCAGGCGATTTGGCCAGCAGGCGCATCAATACATGGCTGAGGCATAGTGGGAATTCAGGACTGAACTTATTGGGGCTGGCCGGTACATTGGCAATGTGGTCGTGGGTGGCCGTAAGCAAATCACCACTGTTAAATGGCGGGCGCCCGGTAAAACAAAAATAAAGAATTGCGCCCAGTGAATATAAATCAGACCGGCTGTCAATTACTCTGTTAATACGGCCTGTCTGCTCTGGAGAAATGTAACCTGCGTCACGTTCAGGAAAGAGCCTGGGCTTGGTTTGCTGGTTTTGACGGATATCAAACGAGTGTTCTAAGTCTATCACAACTACCCGTTGCACCTCACCCAGTTCAGTTTTCACCAAAACATTAGAAGGGTTCAGGTCATTATGCACCAGCCCGGCCCGGTGCATGTCACAAATTACCTGAACCAACTGTAGCGATACCTCAAACACCAGATCAGAATCAGGCGCCGACTCAATGAATGCCTGAAGGGTAATGCCATCAACATATTCAAGATAAATGGCGGCACCATCTTGCTGCTTTTTTGTGCCTATACTTTTGCGCAGGCCGGCAATGCCTTTTACCTGCCCGGCAGTATGCTCTTGCAATAACTGTTTTTGATACCGTTCAGCATCACCCTTGGCATGCACGCGCTTTACTAGCACAGGTGCATCATGGCCTTCTACAGGTCGTAACATCAAGGTATGCCGCGCATTGCTATGGATAATGTTCTTTGAAGAAAGCTGCATGCTGGGCTAGAATAGTTCGGAATTATTATGCGAATACCACAATAAATTTAACTTATTTAATTAAATTATAGTTGTGCTTTACATTGAATTATAGAAGATTAACTCTTTTTAATGAAGCAACAAATTGCTACTTCAGTATAATTACGTAGGTTATTTCTATACATGTACCAGCACAAACCCGTAGGGCGGTTTATAGCTAAACCTGGTTTGGTTTAGGCAAACATTTACCACCAGCCATTAGCACTGCCACTTACACAACTTTACAACCGCCTACCACCAAACACTACCCCTTACCAATAAATGCCGCATTAATGCAGGTACCCCATGCAACCTGAAGCTACCTTGTGTAGTCATATGCAAAAGCTCAAAATGAATCCAGACGCCTATGTTCCGTAACTACCTTACCATTGCCTGGCGCAGCCTGATGCGCCAAAAGTTTTATGCATTCATTAACGTCATTGGTCTTTCTGTTGGTATTGCCAGTTTTTTAATGATCATGATGTTTGTCAAGTACGAGTTTAGCTACGACAAGTACCATACCAAGGCCGACCGCATTTACCGCATTGATTTTCATGGTAAAATTGGCGACGATGTGTTTAACGTTGCCCTTGCTGGCGCCCCAACGGGCCCCACTTTACGCCGTGACTACCCTGAAGTGGAAGAAATGGCCCGCATTCGCGAGCGGGGCGACTGGCTTGTAAAAACCAGTGAAGAAGCACAAAATATTAAAGAAGAGCGGATTGTATTTGCTGATAGCTCGCTGTTTAAAGTTTTCAGCTTTGAGTTTGTTGAGCAAAGCACCCAAAGCCCGTTAAATGAGCCCAACACCATGGTGATTAACCAAACGCTGGCTCAAAAGTATTTTCCTAATGAAAGTGCAGTGGGCAAAACGTTGATATTGGGCAACAACCGCACCTATAAGATTGTAGGCGTTTTTACTGACATGCCTGATAACAGCCATTTTCAGTTCGATGGTTTTTTAACTATGCTGAACCGCAGTGAAAGCACCCAGGATGTATGGATGAGCTTTAACTTTAACACCTACCTGTTACTGGGTAAGGGGGCCAGCCCCAAAGCTTTAGAAGCCAAGTTTCCCGCTATGGTACGCACCTATATTGGGGCTGATATTGAGCGGTTTATGCAGGTGGGCATTGACGAGTTTTTTGAAGGGGGCAACCAGGCGGCCTTTCGGCTTACACCACTGGCAGACATCCACCTGTACTCTGACCTTCTGGGCGAGTTGGGTAATAATGGTGATGCCAAGTATGTGCTCATCTTCAGCCTTATTGGCCTGTTTATCTTAATTATTGCCTGTATTAACTTCATGAACCTGGCCACTGCCAGGGCCTCTAAACGTGCCAAAGAGGTGGGGCTGCGCAAGGTTATGGGTGCCTGGCGGCCCTTACTGGTACGGCAGTTTTTAACAGAGTCAGTACTGGTAAGCTTTATTGCCCTTGCCGTAGGCACAGGCATTATACTACTGGCACTGCCCTGGTTTAACGAGCTGGCCAATAAAAGCATACCCTTGGCCTACCTTTTTGAAACTGACACCCTGGCTACTATGCTGGGCACGGCCCTGCTGGTAGGCTTATTGGCAGGCAGCTACCCTGCTTTTTACCTCAGTGCCTTTCAGCCTGCCGAGGTGCTCAAGGGCACCGTAACACGGGGGCGAAAATCAGGGTTACTGCGCAGTTTTTTAGTAGTGATTCAGTTCGTCACCACTATTTTTTTAATTGCTGGTACATTGGTTATTTACAACCAGCTTAGCTTTATGCAAAACAAAAAGCTGGGCTTTAATCAGGAGCAGGTGCTGGTACTTGAAGATACCTGGGTGATAGATGACCGGCTGGAGGCCTTCAGAAACGACCTGCTGGCACACAGTGCCATCAGCAATGTAAGCGTAAGCGGCTACCTGCCCATTGCCTCATCACGCAACAACAACGCTTATTGGCCCGGCAAAACACTCAATCAGGAAGGAACCATTGTGGTAAACCAATGGGTGATTGACCATGACTACCTTGAAACCATGGGTATTAACCTGGCCATGGGGCGCAACTTTGACCGAGCCATATCTACCGATACCGCAGCCGTGCTCATTAACGAACGTGCCATTACAGCCTTTGGCCTGGGCCCCGAACCACTGGGCAAGTACATTGGCACCTTTGGCGATGTTGATGGCAGCACTGAACACTTTAAAGTAATTGGTGTTGTAAAAGACTTTCACTTCAGCTCATTGCGCGATAATATACAGCCACTGGTTATGGAACTGGGCAATGCAGACTGGTTAACCTCAGTACGATTTACTACAGATGAAGTAAAACCTGTGTTATCATTCTTAGAAAGTAAATGGGATGAGTACGCCCCTGGTCAACCCTTTGCTTATGAGTTTATGGACGAACAGTTTAACAACTACTACAGTGCCGAGCGGCGTACCAGCAAGCTGGCGGTTACCTTTACAGTACTGGCCATATTCGTAGCCTGCCTGGGCCTGTTTGGCCTGGCAGCCTACACCACCGAGCAGCGCACCAAAGAAATTGGCATTAGAAAAGTACTGGGTGCTTCTGTATGGCAGGTAGTGTTTATGCTGTACAAACAATTTGGCCTGCTCATACTTGTGGCCATGGTATTTGCCATACCCGCAGCCTGGTATTTTATGAACGAGTGGTTAAGTGGTTTTCAATACCGCATTGACCTGAACGTGCTATTATTCATAGGGGCTGGTATAATTACCCTGGCCATTGCATGGCTAACCATGAGCTTTCAATCGTTCCGTGCAGCTACCCTGAACCCCTCAGAAGCCCTGCGCGACGAGTAACAGTTGACTGTATGAGGTAAGAGGTTAATACATAAAAGTTTAAAGAGAGGCGCCATGGCGCCTCTCTTTTTTTATTGCACGGGTACTGCCAATAATGACTATATTCGGGCGCAACCAAAACTTGTAGCCTATGAAACCCACCTTTACCCTGCTGGCCTTTTGTGTAATGGTTTATATAAGCTGCCACACGCTTAACGCCCAAAACAACAGTTATACTACCTTAACTGAACTATTTGCCACGTGGCGCAGCTTTGAGCAGCCCCCCCTGCATGAAGGTGCACCCGACTACCGGGCAGCCACCTTTGAGGCGCGCCAACCTGGTTATTTAGCACTGCGTAAACAGCTGGAAGCAATAGATACAACAGGCTGGCCGGTACACCAACAGGTAGACTGGATGCTTGTATGGGCCGAAATGAATGGCTATGACTTTAACCGCCGCATTTTAAAACCATGGCAGCGCGACCCCGCCTATTATAAAAGTCTGTGGACGTACAAAAGTGATGTGCCCGCGCATGAAGGCCCCACCCACCATGCCACCACAGAAATATGGACGTATACCTTCCCCTTGAGTAAAACTGAAAGAGAACGGTTAATGAATGACCTGGCAGTAATACCCCCACTGAACACCCAGGCGCAAGAAAACCTGACAGGTAACGCCCGCGATTTATGGGTAGCCGGCATCAGAGATATTAAAACACAAAGCACCAACCTGCAAAACATATTAGAACAGCCCGGCGTAGCCAAAGATAAAAAGCTAACCAAAGCCATTAACCTGGCCATAACCAGTACCAACCAGCTGGCAGCCTGGCTACAGGCTGAAGCACCCAAAAAAACAGGCCCCTCTGGCATAGGCAAAGACAATTACACCTGGTACCTGCAAAACGTGCACCTGGTACCCTTAACCTGGGCCGATGAGGTAATGATTTTAAAGCGTGAGCTTACGCGGGCATGGGCCTCACTAAAGTTAGAAGAACACCGCAACCGCAAACTGCCGCAGCTTACCCCTGCCGAGAGCCCCGATGCGTATGATGCCCTGGCAGAGCGATCAGCCAAAAACCTGATGACTTTCCTGGAAGAGCAGGACATAGCCACCGTAAAACCGTATTGGGACCCTGCCCTGAGGGTACACCTGGGCAGTTTTGTACCAGCAGAAACACGAAACTTTTTTTGGATTACCGCCCACCACGACCCGCGCCCCCTGTACTCTCACTTTTACCACTGGTTTGAACTGGCCCGTATGGATAATGAGCCACACCCCAGCCCAATCCGCAAAGGGGCATTGCTTTACAATAT
>CAZXTW010000393.1:0-337 GCA_964643525.1 uncultured Roseivirgaceae bacterium | reverse complement strand
GAAAGTACCGCTACTCTACAACATTTTCGATAGCCGCAATGAAGGCATGGCCACAGCAGTAGAAGAGATGTTTATGCAGGCAGGCCTTTATGATGACATGCCTCGTGTGCGTGAAATTGTGTACATCATGATTGCCCAACGTGCGGCCCGTGGGCTAGGCTCACTATATGCCCATGCCAATGACATGACCATGACCGAAGCCGGAGGCATACATGCTGATTATACCCCGCGCGGATGGATGAAAACAGAGAAGGAGCTACTCATTTTTGAGCAGCATTTGTACCTGCGCCAGCCTGGTAATGGCACCAGTTACATTACTGGCAAGTACCTCATTGAG
>CAZXTW010000392.1:0-6248 GCA_964643525.1 uncultured Roseivirgaceae bacterium | reverse complement strand
AAAAAGTAAAAGGCACTGTATTGTATGTTGCCCTTTGCCTGGTTAATCATGTTGGTAATTAACTGAAGCCGGGCTTCGTGGTCAAGCGGTTGGTCTGAATCCATATTGGTTTGAGCTTTTGAATGCTTATACGGTTCAAATGTAAATAAGTTTATAATATAAACCAAATTATAAGTTAGAGTTTGAGTTTACTTGTTGTAAGCAGGGCCGGGCATTTCTATTGTTTGGGGCTTATGCTTACATTAGCAGCCTTACCAACCACAGTTGCACCAATGATAGGGCTCATTATTATGGCGGTTATGTATATCCTGGCCGGGCTTAACCACTTTTACCAGCCTAAGTTTTACTTGCGCATAATACCGCCGGCCCTGCCTTACCCCAAACTGATCAATATTGTGAGCGGTTTGGCAGAAATTGTACTTGGCGCTATGTTATTGTTTCCGCAGTTTAGTGCCTTGGCAGCGTGGGGCGTTATTATTTTACTGGTTGCTGTTTTCCCTGCTAATGTATACCACCTTATGGCAAAGGGTGCAGGTATGAAAGTGCCTGTTTGGGTACTTTGGGTGCGTTTGCCACTTCAGGGGTTGCTGATTTACTGGGCATGGCTGTACACCTGAAACAGTATTCTTAAATAAATCGCAAACGATTACGAAAACTATTGTGCATTTATTAACTTCGGAACAAAAGGGTAAATATTAAGTGCCTTTACAGCCTTTACTGTGGTCTGTAATATGTTGCCGGGCAATGCACCTTTGTGTTTGTTTTTGTGGGTAAACACCACCTGCATTAATGTTTGGCACCTGGGGGCGCCCAAGCCCTGCCATTACCAAATCATTCGCTTTTAATTTAACTGCTGATCAAGGCCGATGAAAGAAATCGCCAATACCATTCTAGTAGAATGCGCCTGGGAGGTTTGTAACCAAGTAGGCGGAATTTACACTGTAATCCGGTCAAAGGTACCGGAAATGATGAAACGATGGGACAGTAAGTATTGCCTGTTGGGCCCATCGGTACACCCTGAGGTCAACGCTATTTTTGACCCTATTGATGATTATGACAACCCCTTTGGCAGGGCCGTGCTTAAAATGCGTGATGATGGGTATGATGTGATGTATGGCGAGTGGCTGATTACTGGCAGGCCACAGGCTGTGCTGGTAAACCCTGCCAACGCAGTACCCCATTTAAATGAGATTAAATACTACATGTGGGAAAAGTGGGGCATTGCCACACCCAGTGATGATGAGCTGATTAATGAGGTGATATGCTTTGGCTATATGATGCGTAAGTTTTTTGCGTACCTGTGTGCTGATGAAGAGGCTAAAGCAACTGGCATTTTAGGGCATTTTCACGAGTGGATGGCCTCATCGGCCGTGCCTGATATTATAGAAGAAAACCCCCATTTAAAATCGGTGTTTACCACCCATGCCACTATGCTGGGCCGTTACCTGGCAGGTGCTACCGGCCGCTTTTACAACCATTTGCCGTTTTTTGACTGGCAAAAAGAAGCCTCGCACTTTGGCATTGAGCCACAAGTGCGTATTGAGCGTGAAGCTGCCCAGCGGTGTGATATATGTACTACTGTAAGTGAAGTTACAGCCCGTGAATGCAAACACCTGCTTGGCGTAAAGCCTCATGTAATATTGCCCAATGGGCTTAATATACAGCGGTTTGAAGTGCTGCACCAGGTTCAAAACCTGCACCAGGAGTGCAAGGACGAAATACACCGCTTTGTGATGGGGCACTTTTTTCAGAGCTATACCTTTGACCTTGACAATACCCTGTACTTTTTTACTTCTGGCAGGTATGAGTATAAAAACAAAGGCTATGACCTGACCCTTGAAGCCCTGAATCGCCTCAATAAAAAAATGAAGCGGGCTAATATTGATAAGACGGTGGTGATGTTTTTCATTACCAAGCGGCCGGTGCACTCAATCAATGCAGAAGCACTGAGCAGCCGCGGTACGATGGAAGAAGTGCGCCGCACCTGCGATACCATTGTGAAGCAGGTAGAGAAGGAGTTGTTTTTCAGGACGGTAGCCAGCGACCAGCAAAAGGTGCCTGACCTGAACGAGTTTGTTGATGATTACTGGAAGCTGCGCCTGCGCCGTAACCTACAGTCATGGAAAACGGGCAAGCTGCCCGTGGTGGTTACCCATGACCTGGTAGATAAAGCAGATGATGACATTGTGAACTACCTGAATGAAAACAACCTGAAAAACAGCCCTGATGATAAGGTAAAGATTGTTTACCACCCAGACTTTATTGCGCCAAACAGCCCGCTGTTTGGCATTGACTATGCCCAGTTTGTAAGGGGCTGCCACCTGGGGATATTCCCCAGTTATTATGAGCCCTGGGGTTACACGCCGTTAGAGTGCATTGCACGGGGCGTAGCCGCTGTGACGGCCGACCTTTCTGGCTTTGGTGACTTTGTGCTGCAGCGCATACCAGACCACGTAGAGCGCGGGCTGTATGTGGTAGAACGCGGCCGCCACAGCTTTGATGAAGCCGCACAACAGCTGGCCGATAACCTGTTTGATTTTGTGCAGCTAAGCCGCCGTGAGCGCATTGATATGCGTAACAAGTTAGAGTCAACTGCCGAAGATTTTGACTGGCAAAACCTGATCTTGTTTTATGAAAAGGCCTACCAGATGGCCCTCACCAAACATAAAAAAGACTAATACTATATGTTTTCTGACAAAGACCTGCTTCAAATAAGAGAGAGAGGCTCTGCCGTAGAGGTAATAGAACAGCAGATTACCAATTTCAAAAACGGGTTTCCTTACCTGTCAATTAAAAAGGCTGCAACTGTGGGCGATGGTATTTTACAGTTATCAGCCACACAGGCCAGTGAAAGCCAGCAGTATTATGATGCCAACCGGGGCAATAAACATGTGGTAAAATTTGTGCCAGCTTCTGGCGCCGCTACCCGTATGTTTAAAGAGTTGTTTGCCTTTATTGACAGCTATGATGGGAGCGAAGCTGCCTACCAGGCGTTTACCAGTAAGCCTGATGGGGCTGTATTTCAGTTTTTTAAGCATATTGATCAATTTGCCTTTTACAATGACCTGAAGCAGGCTTTTGCAGCCAAGGGTCAAAGCCTTGAAGAGGCCCACCTCAAAAGAGAGTATGTGGCCATACTACAGGCATTGTTGGGTAACGAGGGGCTTAATTATGGCAAGTTGCCCAAAGGCTTGTTGAAGTTTCATGCTTATGCCGAGGGCGCACGTACCCCTGTAGAAGAACATATGCATGAGGGGGCCAAGTATTGCGCTGGTGATGACCAGGTGGTGTACCTGCATTTTACCGTTTCGCCAGAGCACAAAAGCCGCTTCAGAGCACTGGTAGAAGAAAAGCGCGATGCTTACGAAAGCACCTTTGGGGTGAGCTACCGGGTGAGTTACTCTGAACAAAAACCAGCTACTGATACCATTGCGGTTGATTTAGAAGATGCCCCCTTCAGGCAGGCTGATGGTTCAATATTATTCAGGCCGGCTGGCCATGGTGCCCTGCTTGAAAACCTGAATGACATTGAAGCCGATGTGGTGTTTATTAAGAATATTGACAATGTAGAGCCCGACCGGATTAAGGAAGAAACCATACCCTATAAAAAAATACTGGGCGGGGTTTTGCTTCAATACCAGACACGCATACACAATTATTTAGATGCCCTGCAGTCAGTAGAGCAGATAAATGACAGCCTGGTCAATGAAATCAACACCTTTTTGCAGCAGGAGCTGTGTACGTTGCCACCACCAAGTTTTGAGACGTGGCCACGTGAAGAGCAGATTGTGTATATGGCTGCTAAGTTAAACCGCCCCATTAAGGTATGTGGTATGGTTAAAAATGAAGGTGAGCCAGGCGGTGGCCCATTTTGGGTATTGAGTAAAGACGGTAGCGTATCGTTACAGATTGTAGAGGCTGCCCAGATTAATACTGACGACCCCGAGCAACTGGCCCTGCACAAAGGGTTGACCCACTTTAACCCGGTTGATATTGTGATTGCGGTGAAAGACCATAAGGGGAATAAGTTTAACCTGCTGGATTACCGCGACCCGGATACTGGGTTTATTACCCAAAAATCAAAAGATGGTAAAGACCTGAAGGCGCAGGAGCTGCCCGGTTTATGGAACGGCAGCATGTCTGACTGGAACACGCTATTTGTAGAGGTGCCGCTGGTTACCTTTAACCCCGTGAAGACGGTAAACTACCTGCTAAGGCCTGCACACCAGTAAACAGCCTTGCCCACGGCTTATAAACACAAAGCCCGGAATATGTTCATATTCCGGGCTTTGGTATTCACTCTGCTTTGCTTTTTTTAGTGTTACTGTATCAGGTTTTGGCTTAGGCTTAAAATCAAAATTGCTTCTTAATGCTTCTGTTCTCTGTTTATCTCTTTCGTTGATTCAAAGATGGGCATTAAAACTGCATTTTAAAATACCACTGATGTAATACTTCTGGCCGGATATTACAGTGTATTATTTCACTTCTATTCGTCTACAGGCATTGATTAAGATCAGAAGTTATTTTTTAAGTGGTTGATAATCAAGGGCGCTGTTTCCTGTATAAAGCAGTACAATATAATTAACCGGTTAACTTTTAAGGTTTCTTTATTGTTAATTTTTGACTTTACAGTAAAAAATTACGCTGCCCCCCGTGTTTGCGCCTACTTGTAAGCACAGCCTTAAGCCTGTTTTTGTGAGGTAAACTTGCTTAAAAACCGAACCCCATTGGCTGTTTTCTTGGTTAGGTGGTTATGCTTACCTTTAGAGGTACTATTGTTTGAGTTGAGTAACCACTATGAATTACACTTTCATGACCAAAACTATACTTAGCACGTTGTTGGTGCTGTTAGCCGCAACAGTTATTGGCCAGGACCGTATTACTGGCCATTCATTTGCTACCCGTTCTGAGGTGATTGCCCGCCATGGTATGGCAGCCACCAGCCAGCCCTTGGCCACCATGGTGGCTGTTGATGTGCTAAAGCAGGGCGGCAACGCCATTGATGCAGCCATAGCTGCTAATGCCCTGCTGGGCCTTGTTGAACCTACCGGTTGTGGTATTGGGGGCGATTTGTTTGCCATAATCTGGGATGCAAAAACCCAAAAGCTGTATGGGTTAAATGCCAGCGGCCGCTCGCCAAAATCATTGACATTAAACTGGTTTAAAGAAAACGGCTACAGTAAAATACCTTCGCACGGGCCGTTGCCGGTATCAGTGCCAGGCTGTGTTGACGGCTGGTTTGAAATGCACGGCCGCTTTGGCAGTATGGAAATGGACAAGGTGCTGGCCCCGGCTATTCAGTATGCACGCGAGGGTTTTCCTGTATCTGAGCTTATTGCGTATTATATGCAGCGTAGCGCGCCCTTTTTAAAACGGTTTGAAGGCTTTGCCGATGTATACATGCCCAATGGCAAGGCCCCGGCAAAAGGCGAAGTATTTAAAAACCCGCAACTGGCCAACACCTTAGAGCAAATTGCTAAGGGGGGGCGCGATGCTTTTTATAAAGGTGATATAGCCCGCACTATTGCCAAATATATGAAGAAGCAAGGTGGCTTTTTGACCTATAAAGACCTGGCCAGCCACACCAGCGAATGGGTAGAGCCTGTTGCCACCAACTACCGTGGGTATGATGTTTGGGAGCTGCCCCCCAACGGGCAGGGCATTGCAGCCCTGCAAATGCTGAACATACTGGAAGGTTACGATTTAAAAAGTATGGGCTTTGGCAGTGCAGAATACATGCACCTGTTTACAGAAGCTAAAAAGCTGGCTTATGAAGACAGGGCCCGGTATTATGCTGATATGGCTTTTGCTGATGTGCCGGTGGCTATGCTTACATCTAAACCTTATGCTGATAAGCGCCGCGAGCTGATTAACCCCAACCGCGCTGCCCGCCGGTACGATGCCGGCAAGCTTGAAACATCAAACACCATATACTTAACCGTGGCCGACGGTGAAGGCAATATGGTGTCGTTAATACAGAGTAATTACCGGGGTATGGGCTCAGGCATGACGCCTACCGGCCTGGGTTTTATACTGCAAGACCGTGGTGAACTGTTTTCATTAGACGAAGGGCACATGAATGCCTATGCCCCGGGTAAGCGCCCCTTCCACACCATTATACCTGCCTTTGTAACTAAAGACGGCCAACCGTTTATGAGCTTTGGCGTAATGGGTGGTGGCATGCAGCCACAAGGGCATGCACAGGTATTGATTAATATGATTGATTTTGGCATGAACCTGCAGGAAGC
>CAZXTW010000391.1:0-6249 GCA_964643525.1 uncultured Roseivirgaceae bacterium | reverse complement strand
TAGGCCTGCCGCTAGCGTTCATCCTGAGCCAGGATCAAACTCTCCATTGTATATATGTGTTTGCTCTTACGAGCATATCGTCTGATTTCCCTGACTCTTAAAGACTATTAACTCAAAATTAACGTTTGTCTTTAAGCGGTTTGTCATCTCCACTTGTTTCAAAGAACTTCTTCCCCCGACCGGGGAATGGTCGCTCAACCTTCTTCGCATCAGGCTGAACCTTTTTTATTGACGCCGTTTCCGGCTGATTTTTCGCTTTCTGTCTCCCTCTCTACTGCACTTATTCTACCCTTCTTTTCTCTCTGTGTGCCTCTCTTTGTTCGAAAGCGGATGCAAAAGTAATTGAGAGCGATTTAAAAACCAAACAAAATGTTGAAATATTTTTTAAATCTTTTTGTTTCTCTCTTTTGCTTAAGCCTTCTTACTACTTCAAAGCAGCTTTTTTGAAAGCGAAACGGACTGCAAAGGTAAACTCTCTAACAACACTAGCAAAGAAATTTCTTTACTTTTTTTCGGCTCCTCTTACCTCATTAGCCCTCATCATGTCAAATATGCAACCCCTGCCAGGCTGCCCCCAAAACGGGTTGGCAAAAGTAGACATCATTAACCACTTTGCAAGCCTCTACTCAAAAATAATTTAGCTTATTATGTACTACCCATGTAAGAAAGAATACGCTGCATGACGAATTTATGCTTTAGCCCTGGGCCTCTTATAAATAGGCACGGTACTGCAAGGCTCTCCATACATCATAGAGGCCACATATGGCCCTAGTAATCGGGCAATTTCAACATACGCAGCGTCTGGCACCGGGTACTTTCCGCAGCCTTTTATTACTATTTTACCGTCACGGTACTGCTCAGGGTCTACCTTTTTCAGTGCCTCCTGGTACAGGGCAAGCTCAAGTGTAGGCAAATCACCCATCACCACCATATGGGCATAAGGCTGCAGCTTTGTGGTTACCAACATGTAGGCCCATACGGGCACAATGGCATCTGCGGTACAGGTAAGTGCCACGTTTTTGCCTTCGTACTGTTGCCAGTCGTGCGCCTTCACAAATGCGCGAAAGTCTTTTTCACGAAGCAACAGCCCTTCATACAGCTGGTCTTTAATATCAAACACCACCCGCTGGCCGTGGTGGTAGTAATCTTCTAAGTCAAACGTAACCAGGGCACTGCTGGCTACCCGGTTTACAATTTCATCAGTCATGCTCATTATTGTCTTAGCTTGTACATAACATCAAAGCTGCTGCTTTGGTTTAATAGCCTTAAACTCTTTTAGGTAAAAGGGCTCAAAGTAAGCCAGGTTGGCAAATGTGCCGGCCTGCACCTTTTCTATGGCCAATTGACCTACCGAAGCTGCCGAGGGCACAATGCCATCTACAAAGCGGGCGTTGGGGTGCAAACTAAGCACCGGCTTGCATTTGGCGGCACCGTTGCCAAAAAAGTAGACCAGCCCCTGGTTAAGGTATTCATGGTAAGCCTCTTCATTGACTACTACCGGGCTGGTAGGGGCCACAGGCTTCAGTTCATGTGTATACAATGCACTGTATACCTCCATGCGGCGGGCGTCCAGCATAGGGCACAACAACCCTGTTTGCGGCGGCTGTGCTATGCCCATGGCCTGCACGGTATAGGCATGCGCAGCCAGGGTATTGATGGTTACCACAGGTATGTCTAAAGCGTAACAAAGGCCCTTGGCTGCCGAGGCTCCAATGCGCAAACCGGTATAAGAGCCTGGCCCCTCAGAAAGAGCCACTGCATCCAACTCGGCAAGCTGGCGGTTGGCATAGCGCAGGGCGTCGTGCACCATTTCAGTGAGGTAAGCAGAGTGCGACTTTTCAAGAAACAATGAGAAGTGAGCCAGCAATGCCCCCTTGTCATGCAGGGCTACGCTACATACCGGGGTGGCAGTTTCAAGGCTTAGTATTAAAGCCATAAGCAAGTTGAGTTAAAAGAAATCGGCCGATTTCCTGACTATAACAATCACTATAAAGAGTGCAAATATATAACTGATGAGGTATGAAGGGGTTCTTTTGCTTAACTTAACTCCTACTGGGGCCATTAGTACAACCCCAAGCACTACGGGCAACACCATAGCAAAGGCTATGTACCCCAGTGTAAAGGTACTAGTGGCAACTGTTTGGGGCGCGCCAGCCAGGTGGTATATAGTCATGGCAAAAGAGGTAATACCTATTACGCCCAATGATATTGACTTGGCTTTTTTGATGTTCATCCGGAACAGGCTGTTCAATATAGGAATCACCACCACACCGCCGCCCAGGCCACTAAGGGCTGCCACTGCCCCGCTGGCACAACCCGTTAGCAGCATATGCAGTGGGCGGGCAGGGCGTTCACGAACAAAACGTTGTTTGCGGTTGGCATTGCGTAAGGTGTTGTACAGTAAGAAACTCAATAAAAGAATGACCACCACGTTGAAAGCTTCTACTGAGTACCAGGTAGTATGCACTACTGTTTGCAACAGCAGCATGGCCAGTACAATGCCTGCACTGCCTATAAATAATGTTTCGCGCAGGTAAAAGCGGCGGGTTTTAATAAGGGCAACCACCCCTGATAAAGAGGCGAATAGTATACCAAATATTGAATTGGCTATGGTGTATTGCACCAGCTGGCCTGCGGGTATACCCAGCCTGTTTAAAAAAAAGGGAAACACCAACAGGTAAATAATGCCACCACCTATACCTAAAAAGCCAGCCAGAAACCCACCAACGCACCCTGCTGCAAGCAGGGCTATAAAGTCTATTGCGCCCATACGTTATTGATTCTTGGGCAATATACTGTATAATGGCTATTGTTGGGCCAACAAATCGTTGTAGCCTTGCTGGTCGTTCAAGGCGGTAATGGCAGCTGCTATGACAGGGTCATCATCAAAAGTGGCCTCTACCTGCCCTTTCATATTGTAAAACCGGGTGGCTATTTCCTGCTCCAGCAGTTCGCTAATTTCATTTTGGTTGGCACGTAAGTCGCTTTGCTTTTCTTTGGCCACCTTTTGCGTTAACGACTGCAGCTCATCTGCAAACATTTCGGTCTGCCCACTACTTTCTGCTGCCTGTTTCAGTGCTGTCAGGGCCAACTCTACCTTACTGGTGTAGCTGTACTCTTTATTGGCCAGCCAGGCCATAAACGCCTCATAGTCGGCATTGCCTAAAGCATACTTCCGGGGCGTGTCTACTCCGGGGTGCTCAAAAAAGTATTCAGAGGCGTAATCAAAAATCAGGTTGTTCTGCACCAGGCTTTTGGCTATGGCCGATTGTGGCACTGCCACCACAGGTACGTCGGGGTCTACCCCGCCACCATCATACACCACACGGCCGCTGGCTGTAGAGAAGGCCACCTTCAATGAGTCTGGCACACGCTCTGGCTTGCCATTGGCATCTCTGCTGCGGTAGTCAATGGCCTGCAGGCAGCGCCCACTGGGTGTGTAGTATTTGGCAGTAGTAATTTTGAGTTGCGCATTATAAGTTAGCGGGCGGGTGCTCTGTACCAGCCCTTTGCCAAATGTCTTTTCACCAATAATAAGCCCCCGGTCATAATCCTGTATTACCCCGGCCACTATTTCGGCAGCAGAAGCACTGTTGCCTGATGTAAGCACTGCCAGGGGTATATCAGTATCTTCAGGCTCGTTCAAGGCATGGTATGTTTTATTCCACTCTACAATTTTTCCTTTGGTGCTTACCACGTCTGCGCCTTTAGGTATAAATACGTTCGATACATTCACTGCCTCATTGAGCAGGCCGCCTGGGTTGTCACGCAAGTCAAGCATCAGGCTGGTGGCACCCATTTCTTTCAGGGCACGCACGGCCTGCGCCACTTCCTTGCCGGCCTCATTGGTAAATTCAGAGAGTTTGATATACCCTACATTGTCAGTAACCAGCCCATAGTAAGTTACGTTGCTAATGTGAATGCGGCCACGCTGCAGGGTTACTTCAAAGTTTTTGTCTTGCCCAAAGCGCTCAATCAGTAGGGTTACATCAGTATAGGGGCGACCTTTCATGAGTTTGCTAATTTCGGCTGTGGTTTTGCCTACAACAGAAACACTGTCAATAGCCAGAATACGGTCGCCAATTTGTAGCCCACCCTGGTAGGCAGGAAACCCCTCGTAGGGCATAATCACAACAGGCTTGCCGTTGCGGTTACCTATTAGGGCGCCAATGCCACCATAATGCCCGGTGGTCATGGCCCTGAACGACTCGTAATCGTCGGCCGGTATGTAATTGGTGTAGGGGTCTAGTGAGTTGAGCATGGCTTCTATGCCATGCTGCATTAAATCTTCGGGGCTTACATCCTCAACATAATATTGGTTTACCTCTTTATAAAGGGTAGTAAAAATGTCAAGGTTACGTGCAATTTCAAAATAGCGTTCGCCGGGGGTATTAAAGGCGGTAAAAGCAACAACCAACGCTAACAGCAGCAGGGTTGCTTTGAGCCCCTTTGATCTTAATATTCGCATATCTACTCTGGTGTCAATACAATTAAGGCGTTATTGCACATTATAAACGCCTAAAGGCAGCCTTAAGTTTTGACAAAATGTATTTGTAGGGTAATATATCTTTACCGATATAAAGAATGGCGATGGCGTATGCTGAGGAAACATTTTTCTGCCTATGTAATAAAATGCCTTCTTTTTCTACTTTGGCATTTCTGTAGGCTTCTTTGATGCGGCGACGCAGCAGGTTGCGGTCAACTGCCCGTTTAAACCGCCTTTTAGGTACACTTACAAGTACCTGTACCGGAGTAGGGGCATCAGGGTAGGCCTGAGGCTGTTGGAGGTAAAAAATCTTATAGGGGTAAACAACAAAAGAGGACCCCTTCTTGAAGAGCTCCTCAATTAAAATCTTATCTTTTACACGCTCAGCAGCGGTAAAACAGCGGTTGTTGGCGGCATGATTTATGCTGCCCATGGCTTATATCAGGCGTATTTGATTAACGCTTGTGCTGCTTTTCATCGCCTGCGCTCAGCTTTTTGCGGCCCTTGGCCCTTCTTTTAGCTAAAATAGAGCGGCCGTTGGCTGAGGCCATGCGGGCGCGAAACCCATGCTTATTTCTTCTCTTTCTTTGCGAAGGTTGGAATGTCCTTTTCATTGTATTATGCGTTTCACTACCGGATGTCCCGGTTTATGCGTTGATTTGCGAATTCAATCCGTAGTAATGCCTTTTACAGACAATAAACGGGCTGCAAAGATACTATAGTTCTATTCAATAACAAATTTGCGCACGCCTTTATGCCGGGGCGCCATGTAAATCTTTCCCTTCATGATGCACTACGAACTGCACTACCGCCAACCGTTACAGCACCTTTTGGCCATTGTCTTACATGTTGATACGCAAGGGCAAAATAGCATTAACCTGCAACTGCCCGCCTGGCGGCCCGGCCGGTATGAGTTGGGTAATTTTGCCAAGAATATTAAAACCATGGTGGCTTACCCTGGTGAGGCGGCTCCAGACGCCCCTGCCCTGCCTATGCATAAAACAGCCAAAGACCGCTGGCAGGTACAGTGCCGGGGCCATGCAAAGGTAACCATTCATTACACATATTATGCTTATAAGATGGATGCCGGCAGTAGCTGGGTAGATGAGGCGCTGTTTTACGTAAACTTTATTAATTGCATGCTGTATGTTGAAGGGCAGTTGAACAGCCCCTGTAGCGTACGGCTGCACCTGCCCGATAATTTTACGGTGGCCTGCGGCCTGCCCCAACCCGAGGCAGGCCTGCTTCAGGCTGATAGTTTTTATCATTTGGTAGATAGCCCACTGCTGGCCGCTACCGAGCTGCAACAACTGACGTATACGGTTGGTGACCACCAGTTTTATATTTGGCTGCAGGGCAGCCACCACCTTGATACCCCCAGGCTGGTGCAGCAGTTTAAGGCTTTTACTGAAAGCCAGCTGCAACATATGGGGGGCTTCCCCTGTGCTGAATACCATTTTTTGGTGCTGCTGCTGCCTTACCCCCATTACCATGGAGTTGAGCATTACAACAGTACTGTTATTACGTTGGGGCCTGGCGAAAAAATGCACCAGCCCAAGTTGTATAGCCATTTACTGGGGGTAAGCAGCCATGAGTTGTTCCATACGTGGAACATCATTCGCATTCGCCCTGCCGAGTTGAGCCCCTATGATTTTACACGTGAAAACTATTTTAAAACTGGTTATGTGGCTGAAGGCGTAACGACTTATCTGGGCGATTTGTTTTTGGCCATGGGTGGGGTGTTTAGCACTGAGCAGTATTTT
>CAZXTW010000390.1:3424-6264 GCA_964643525.1 uncultured Roseivirgaceae bacterium | reverse complement strand
CCTCTTTGAGCCATTGGCGGGTGTTGAGCACGGCCAGGGCAAATTTTTTGCGCTGGGCCAGTTGCCGCTCGCTGGGGGTTTTGAGGCTTCGCCGCGGAAAGCGCGTAACTACAGTTTTGTTGCCATACTGTTTGTACAGCAGGGCATCACCAATGCGGCCACTAAGGCCAATGGTATACAGGTTGTTTACTACTACTGCCACTATTTGTTCAAGTTAAAGGTTGCCTGGTGGTGGTAGGTGGGCGGTGGCCAGTAGGTTAATCCAAAAGTAGGTAGCCCAAACCACTTTTCCAACTATACACACCTTAATTAACCATATATACCGGCACACCACCTGCACCTTGTCACAATCGAAGCATGATCGAAGCCACAGCGTACAAACAGGCCATTGCTGGGCACTAGCAATGGCCTGTTTTACCTTTAAAGCCCCAGTTTTATGCAGGCCAATATTGTTTGATCAGTTCTTTGGCACTGTCTATATTTAAGGCCAGGCCTTGCTCTATCAGGTAAGGCACAGCGGCATCATCTGTTTCGCTTACATCTTTAATTTGTGGGTTTAGGTTTACAAAGCGGCCGGGTAGCATCATGTTGGCCTGCTGCTGTACCAGTGTGGTGTTGGTACCGTTGAGTAATATGTCTAGTATAGGTATAGAGAAAGGCTGGTTGGCCAGTAAAGGCGGCACCACAGCATCATTATTTTTGGCGTATACCCATTGCTCACACCCCCAGTTTTTAACCGCCTCGCCATCAAAATTATGGGGCATAAAGCCGGTGCCAACATCTACCACCACAATATCTTCAATGGGTATGTTTTTGTACTTCATGGCATAGGCAATGGCAATTAAGGTAGGGTCATGGCTTGCAAAGGCACCGTCTACAGCATAAATAGTTTCATTGTTATATGTAAACTGATGCGCTGCATACATGCCATTCATGCAGCAACTGGCCGTTGTTGCATCTACAATACCTATCTGTTTTGTGTTGTCATCATCAAAGTTGGTCATAATGAACTGGTCCCAGTGCTGGCCGGTGGCTACATTGCCTAACTGGAAAGAGGTCATGAGCACCTGCTGGTTAAAGGTGCTCAGCGGTGGGTTGCCGTTGTGTATAGTGGTAAGCGCGTCAATAAAATCATGCAGGTTGTTCATGGGCCTTTTGGGGTCGTGATTTTTTACTGCAGGCTGGTAGTGCTTTATAAACTCTACCAACCGCTTGCCCAAATCTTTGGTAGTGTAGCTGCCCAGCAGCAGGCTAATGATGGCTGAGCCGGTAGAGGTACCAGCCATAAGGTCAATATTGCTCATAAAGCCAGGGTGGCTGGCTTCAAGCCGCGCCAGGATGGTGGCCGACATGATGCCGCGTACACCGCCACCGCATAGGCTTAGAATTTTATATTTGTTGTTCATGATGGTTTGCTTTAGACTTATCAGGATATAAGCTAGGCCCTACTCTATTCAAGGCTTTTCGGGTTCCGCCTGGCAGGGTTTTCATCGATGATTTTCTGATGACTCAAAGGTAGTAGCCACCTATGGGGCAATGAATAGTTGCGCATAGACATGGTGTAGCTGGTGAATAGACAAAACGTAGACTTACCTGGCAAGGTGTGCCTGGTACGGTGTGGTACAGTAAAACCATAACTTCAAATACCAGTTTTTGGTGTAATATCATGTTATAGGCTTGGTAGCTGGCTCAGCTTACATTGGTGGTATGCTTTGTGATAATTGTTAAAATGTATTGCTATGCCCCCCAGACCAAGATTGATTTTACTGGTTACTGATCATACCAAGTACCTTATGGCGCTGAGCCACCACTTAAAAGGCAGCCCTACCCAATATGAGGTGTTAACCGCCCGACATGTGGCACCTGCCCTTGAGCTGGCCACAACCTGCCAGCCAGATGTAATTATTGCCAGCTGTACCCTACCCAACCAATATGGTATGGCATTGCTTAAGCGCGTAAAAACACACCCGCAAACTGAGCATATACCAGTGGTGCTTTTGACAGAAGATACTGCACTGCCTGACAAGATGCGGCAGGCTATGACCTTTGGGGCGGCTGATTGCCTGCCCCATGACATTACGCCTGAAAAGCTGTTGGTGCGGCTGGCATGGCTTAACAAAACTATGGATGCCTACCTAACCATGCTACAACAAAAAATGGCCATACAGGCACAGCAACAGCAGCTAGAAACGCAACAGGCGCGGCAACTGATGGTAAACGCACTAGAGGTAAAGCAAAAAGAGGATACGCTGCTTATGCTAAAACAGCAGCTGACCAAAATTGCCACTACTGCGCAACCGGTAACTGCCATGCTGCTGAAGCAGCTGGTAAAGCAAATTGGCCAGGCCACAGCCGTGAACCACCAGTGGGATACGTTTAAGCAGTATTTTGAACAAAGCCACCCCGGCTTTTTGCACAACCTGCAACGGCACTGCCCACAACTGTCTGAGCAGGATGTGCGGCTGTGTGTTTACCTGACCATGCGTATGAGCAACCATGAAATTGCACAGCTGAAGCACATTAGTATTGAGTCAGTCCGCACCCAGAAGTACCGCATTAAAAAGAAGCTGGGGCTGCACAAAAACCAGGCACTGACAGAGTTTTTATGGCAATACGCACCTTAGTGCTAGTTGCGGGTTTGCCTGAACCCTGCAATCGGCGCATGCCTGAAGCCACAGCGTACAAAGGCGCTTTTTAGGTTCTAAAAAGACCATTGGTGGGTTTACATAGGTTCATTTATTTTTATGAGGCAGCATGCCGTGCGGCGTGCACGGCCAGTTGTTTGCCACAAAAGGCAATGCCCAGGTGGTGGTGTTCGGTTTTGCCCTGGTGGTGCAGCT
>CAZXTW010000390.1:0-3414 GCA_964643525.1 uncultured Roseivirgaceae bacterium | reverse complement strand
AGTCTTTTTCGGCAATTTGGGCCAGCGCCTCTTGTGCAGTGGCCTCTAAGGCTTCGGGGTTGGGTGCCTGCTTAAACTCCAATACGTAGCCGCGCACATCTGCTGTATCACGAGGTATAATGAGCATATCGGCCCGGCCCAGGCCTGTTTCTCTGTTGCTGCTTATTTGGTGGGTGGGGAACAAAAATGCCAGTACGCCCAGCATAAAGCCGTGGTATACCTTTTCGGGCTCGGGGCTGCCAGTGTCGTGGTGGCTAAAGGCGGTAATCACGTACTTTTGCAACCAGCGCGTAAAGGGGGCTACCTGGCCGGCCAGCAGGTGCTGTAGCATCTGTTGGGCAGAGGTCAAGTTCAATGTTTTTTCAAGGTATTGCCGGAAAACAACCCTAAAGGTATAGCGTACCTCCCGGTTAGGAATGGCCACGCTGAAGTACTGCTCGTCAAAGTACTGCCCAGCCAATGAAGCCTTCAGGTACCCGCTAAATACCAGAAACGAAAACAGGGTGGTGGTGCTTGGGTGCTTAAGCTCGTGAAACACCAAATGCTCTTGCAGGGGCGTTTCTACTGCCTGCCCTTGTATCAGTGCTTCTAGTTTACGGATGGTGTCATCACTGGCCCGCTCTAACTGCTCAGTAATGAGGCTATTTTCGCTTGTGTTTACCCAGTAAGGCTTCAGGCCGTCTGCCGGGGCATCCAGGTAAGCCAAAATGCTCCAGGGGTTATAAATTTGCTGGCCGCCAAACAGGTAGCCGTTATACCACTGCTCTATACCAGCGTAAAGGTTTTCCATGCCAAAATAAACCAGCATGGCTTTTACCTCCTGTGGCGTAAAGCCAAACTTATCGTTGTACTTGTGGCTAAGCACTGTGGCCGTGGTGGGGTTATTGAGCCCAGAAAAGATACTTTCTTTGGCCACCCTCAGTATGCCCGTAACCACCCCTTTGGCCAGGGCCTTATTGCTCTTTAGCCCTTGAGAAAGCAGTTGGCGCAGGGTATCGCGCATGGGGTCATAATAGCCCTGCCGGTAGGCATGCGTCAGGGGCGAGTCGTACTCATCTATAAGTACTATCACCTTTTTATTGTGGTAGCGCTCTAACAGCGTGCTGAGCAGCAGAATGCTCTCTTCCAACACCTCCAGTGGCGCACGTTTTTCTAATAATGCCTGAAAGGCTTCTTTTTCTGTGGGTTTCCAGAGCGTATCTGCCTCTAACAGGTACTCGTGCGTTAAACACATACTCCATATGGCTTTAGCCAGCTCTTTTTGCATTCGTTCCCAGGTGGGGGCTTTGCAGTCTTTCAGGTTCAGCATCAGCACCGGGTACTTGCCCTGGTGGGCCTCCCAGGTGGGGGTTTGGGTAATGCTGAGGCCATCAAAAAGTGTGGCATAACCATTGGCTGGCGGTGGCACAGCATCTACGCCACGCGCTGGCACACAGTCAAAAAAATAGCGCAGCATGCTAAGGCTCAACGTTTTGCCAAAGCGGCGTGGCCGGGGTAAAATAATTACATCGTTGGCATCTTCCACGATCTCTTCTATCAGCAGCGATTTATCTACATAATAGCGTTGTGACTCGCGCAGGTTCTTAAAATCATCTTTCCCTAAAGGCAGCTTCAGCTTTGTCATAGCCCAAATATACTACCCAAGCCATTTCTATCATAAACAGAAGCTACTTTCAATGCACTAAGGCAGTAGTATGGTCGTATTATCTTGTGCCTACCTGGCCCAGTGTTTCATTTTATGGAGGCAGGCCCTGTTCTAATGTAAGCAGTGCAATGTATATAAGCATGCCTAGCGGCAACCGTTGCCTAAATGGCAATGAACCAGCCACCCACCTGCGAGGCAGTTTTTTCGAACTCTCGCGAGTAAATACCACATTTGCGTCATTGACTTTTTAGAACTACAATTGAGTGCGCTCTTTTATTTGCCGCCTTAGTATGATTTGTAAAATTGTTCCCATGTTTTGGCACAACAGCATAACAATTTGGGGGCAACGCAAGGCACTGCCTTGCATATGTGTTGGCTACCCACCACTTTTGAAGCTATATAAGTTTTTGATATTCATTTTTACTACATGTACTCACCAATGACAAAAGTTAACATACAATTGAAACAGCCGTTCTGCGGCCTATTTACCCTGGCCGTGGTGCTGCTTTTATTGGGGCCAACCACTACCCTGCTGGCCCAGGCTACTGTATCATTATCTGCATCGGCCACCACGTTAGATGAGGGCGGCGGCACTGTTGATTTAACAGCCACACTGTCAGCAGTGGCCGCAACAACTGAAACTGTTACCATTGCCTATTCAGGCACGGCCATGCGCCTGAATGATTTTGAGGCTGGCCTATCCATAACCATTGACCCAGGTAGCACTACAGGCACCTTAACGATTACCGCCGTAGATGATTTTGTAGATGACGATGGCGAAGTGCTGGTTGCCACCATTACCGGTACCACCAATGCCACCATTGGGGCCGATAGCACAGTAAGTATTGACGTGATTGATAATGACCCTGTACCTGCCATTCGGGTTGGCGATGTGAGCATTAGCGAAGCAGAGGGCATAGGCCTGGTGGCTGTGCCTTTATTTATGAGCCGGCAAAGTACCAAAACCGTCACGGTAAATTTTACTACTGCTAATGGCACCGCCATTGCAGGCAGCGATTATACCACATTTTCTGGTACGGAAACTTTTGTGCCTGGCGATCTGTCACAGCTGGTTAGGATACCCATTATTAATGACAACCTTGACGAAGCCAACGAAACGTTTACTTTGAATATTAGTGGAGCGGTGAATGGCACTATTTCTGACAGTTTGGGCATAATCACTATTGTTGATGATGACGATGCCCCCGTAATTACGTTGGCCTTAGAAGGCTCACCACTGGCTGAAAGCAGCGGCACTGCACGCGTTATTGCTACTATTGATGCGGTTTCGGGCCAGCCGGTTACTGCAACGGTTGCCATTGACGGCACTGCCACTAATGCAGCTGATTATACGCTTAATAAGGCTGCGTTTACCCTGCCAGCCGGTAGTTTAAGCGATACAATTGTCATTACAGCGGTAGATGATGCGCTTGACGAGGCCGACGAAACGGTTACGTTTGCAATTGATGTAGTGACGAATGCCACAGAAGCAGCCCCCCAAGCGGTAACGGCTACTATTGCTGATAATGATGCCGTGCCCACCGTGACACTTACCTTAGAAAACTCGCCCATTGATGAAGGCGGTGGCGTGGTCAGGGCGGTACTGTTCTTAGACGCCCCTTCAGGAAAAACAGTTACCGCTACCGTAGCTACGGGTGGCACGGCAGTGAATGGAGTAGATTATTTTCTGGCTGATACTACTTTTAGTTTTGCCCCAGGCCAGGTGGTTGCTACTATTTTGATTACGGCTTTAGATGATGTAGGTGAAG
>CAZXTW010000389.1:0-6273 GCA_964643525.1 uncultured Roseivirgaceae bacterium | reverse complement strand
GATCACCTAAATAATTATCTAACCTAAAACGGTCAACTCTATTCAGGGATGGTCAACAATTTCATTATCAATTATCAATTGTTCTTGCTTTTTCGCAAGAACGAGGTCTTCCAACAGGGTAATCCAACCTTCGGTAGCATTCAGGCTCTCAACCAGGGTAAATACCTCCCCCCCTTTTTCCTTAAAATCCTCAGCATAATCGTTGCCCAGCTCGTTGGTGGTTTCAAGGCAATCGGCCACAAAAGCGGGTGAAAACACCAGTAGTGACTTCACCCCGGTTTCGGCCAGGTGCTCCAGCATTTCATCGGTATAGGGCTGCAACCAGGGCTCTTTGCCCAGGCGCGACTGAAAGGTTACGATGTAATCTTTAATGCCCAGCTGGTCGGCAATGAGGCGGCTGGTTTCATAACAGGCCGAACGGTAACAGTACTTATTCTCCTGCTCGCCACGGGCGCAATAGTCTTTACATTCAGGAAAGGTGCACTTGTTCCAGTCTTTGCCATAATTGCGCAGGTGGCGCTCGGGTACGCCATGGTAGCTGAACAGCACCTTGTCGTACGCACGGGCTTCCAGGTGGGGGCGGGCATTGTTGGCCCAGGCCTCAATGAAGCGGGGGTGCTGGTGAAAGGTATTGATAAAGCGCAGGTCGGGTATGACGTTCCATTTAGAAAGTACACGCATGGCCTCTTCGGCCACAGAGCCGCTGGTAGCCGAGGCGTATTGCGGAAAAAGGGAGATGATAATGATTTCGCCAACCTTGGCGTCTTTAAGTTTGTGCAGGGCACTTTCCATAGAGGGCTGCTGGTAGCGCATGCCCAGCTCAACCACATAATCAGGGCCCAGGCGCTCTTGCAGCTTTTGCTGCGAGGCACGGCCATACACCAGCAGGGGCGAGCCCTGGTCAGTCCAGATATGCTCATATTCTTTGGCCACTTTAGGGGCACGGAAGGGCACAATAATGCCGTTAACCAGCAGGAAGCGCAGCACCGCCGGGATATCAATTACCCGGGGGTCGTTCAGGAATTGTTTCAGGTATTTGCGGAGGTCGGACGTTTTGGTACTTCGTGGCGTACCCAGGTTTACAAGTAATACCCCTGTTTTCATGGTAAGTGGTGGTTGGTCTTATATAGTAATCAAACGTGCCCAGGGCACCTGGCCTGATAAGCTGGTGCTAAGGTAGTGCCTGTGGTGCAGCCTGCAAACAAAACACTTGTTGAATGATGTTGATTGAACTATTGAACAAGCCCTAAAGTTTCATTTGCGCTATTTAAATTAGCTATAGCAGGTATTGAAATAGTAATACTCATGAGCTTCTACGAAGCTTCAGCGTATTTATTAACCTATGCCCTTGTTTTGGGCAAAGTGTAAAAAAGCGTTTACATTAGCCCCAGTGTTCAATGACTGAGTAGTTATGCAACAAACTATAGATTTCTTAACGACCCTGGCTGCTCACAACGAGCGTGAGTGGTTTAACGCCAATAAGGCCACCTACCAGGCCGCCGAGGCTGAGTTTAAGGCCCTGGCCCAGCAGGTGCACGAGTTGATGGGCGCCTACGATGTGCTGGAAGAGAAAGGCACCAAGGTATACCGCATTTACCGCGACGTGCGGTTTTCAAAAGATAAAAGCCCCTACAAAACCAACCGCAGTTGCAGCTTTACACGGGCAGGTGCCGCGCGGCGCGGCGGCTATTACCTCAGTGTGCAGCCTGGCAACAGCTTTTTGGCGGGTGGCTTTTGGCAGCCCAACACCCAGGATTTGAAGCACATACGCCAGCAACTGGCACAAGACCATGAGCCGCTTGATGCGGTGGTGCAAAGCGATGCTTTTAAGGCGTACTTTGGCAAGCTGGGAGGCGACCAGGTAAAAACAGCCCCTAAGGGTTATGAAAAAGACCACCCGGCCATACACCTGCTGCGGCACAAAGGCTTTTTGGTGCAGCATAATTTTACCGATGCCCAGGTGCTGGCGCCTGATTTTGCCCAACAGGTGGCCGATGGCTTTAAGCAAATGCGGCCCTTTTTGGATGTGATGACTGAGCTGTTGACGACTGACCTGAACGGAGTGCCTTTGCTGGAAGAAGAGGATGCCTGAGGCACCCCCAGTACCGGCCTGCAATGAATATGCCCGGCACCTAACAGGTACCGGGCATGGAACACAAAACTCAAGCGGTTCAATTACTGAACCAAACATTCACGTATGTAGCCAGCGCCGTACCAACAGGCCCGCTACGCAACAAATAAATGCCATTATTGGCTTATGGCCTAATTGCGAGGTAATGATTTATTTGCTGATTTTGGCGTAGAAGGAGTTGGCTAATTGGTATTAGGTAAGTGCCTTTCATTATTAATTAGGAGCAGGCAATAATCACGTCCATGAAAAATACAGGCAGGTATGCCCTTGAAAACAATGATTTTTTAAGCCGTGCGCTGGCCTGGGCCAGTGCGCACAGCCATATGGCCTACCTGAACCACCATGGCATTGCCTACCCGTACCAGCCGTTTCCGCACCTGCTGGCTGTAGGGTGCCGCCGGCAGGTGGTGGTGCCGCACCCCGCCACTGCCAATGCGCTGGCCCTGTTGCAGCAGAGCCACCACGAACGCCCCAGCTGGCTGCTGGGCTACCTGGGCTATGACCTGAAAAACCAGCTGGAGCGGCTGGAAAGCCAGAATACCGACCTGCTGGGCACGCCCGATCTGTATTTTTTTGAGCCCGAACACCTGTTGTTTTTTAGCCCGGGGCAGGTTACGATACACAGCAACAGCCGGCCAGCCCAACTGTACAGGCACATTGCCGGGCATGCCCCCCTGGCCACCCCACCCCTACCCCAGGTAACGCTGGCCAGTGATACTACGCGGCAGCAGTATATTGATGCCGTTGAGCGCATTAGGCAGCATATTATTGATGGAGATGTGTATGAACTGAATTATTGCATGGCCATGCATGCCGCAGCCACCCTGCCCAACCCCCTGGCGCTGCACCAGCAGCTGTGTGCCCGCTCGCCCATGCCGTTTGCCGCCTACCTGCAGCTTGATGGGCTGCACCTGCTAAGTGCCAGCCCTGAGCGCTACCTGAAAAAAAGCGAGCACACCCTGGTGAGCCAGCCCATTAAGGGCACCATACGGCGGGGCACCACCCCCACAGAAGATGAAAAGCTGAAGTTTACGCTGCGCTACAGCGAGAAGGAGATGGCAGAAAATATGATGATTGTAGACCTGGTGCGCAATGACCTGGCCCGCTGCGCCACCACAGGCAGCGTAACGGTAAACGAACTGTTTGGCATTTACAGCTACCGGCAGGTGCACCAGATGGTGAGCACGGTTAGCGGCAGGCAACGCCCCGGCACCACCCTGGCTGATGTACTGCGGGCAACCTACCCCATGGGCAGCATGACGGGTGCGCCCAAGGTAAAGGTGATGGAGCTGATTGAACGGTACGAGCGCAGCCGCCGGGGCCTGTTTTCTGGCGCGGCAGGCTATATAACCCCCCAGGGAGATTTTGATTTGAACGTGGTGATCCGCAGCCTGATGTACCAGGCCCGCCAGCAAAAGCTGGCTTTTCATGTAGGCAGTGCCATTACATACGATTCAGTACCTGAGCAGGAGTATGACGAATGCCTGCTGAAAGCCAGCGCCATTACCAGTTTACTGGGCCAACCACAAGCCACTGCTGAATATTGACAACCTGACAATATGTCATTTTCATGTTGCTTCACTATCTTTGCAGCCAAAGTACAACCCAAAAGCATAACAACAGGCTAACTACCCACAACCACTTTTGGAGGGCCGGTAGGCCCATTTGATTGTAAAACCATAGAAAGCGCACAGTTGGGCATGGAGAATTTGATTACCGATATAGATGTGATAGACCGCACGGCCAATGCAGAAGCCTGCGAAACCGTGAAGGTAAGCACCGAAGAAAATACGGGCAAGCAGCGTAAACTGTATATAGAGAGCTACGGCTGCCAGATGAATTTTAGCGACAGCGAGATTGTAACTGCTATTTTAAAGGAAAACGGGTTTGACACCACCAGCGAGGTAAGTAATGCCGATGTGGTGCTGCTGAATACCTGCTCGATACGTGAAAAGGCTGAACAGACAGTGCGGAACCGCCTGCAGCATTTTAATGGGGTGAAGAAGCAGAAGCCAGGCATGCTGATTGGCGTGCTGGGCTGCATGGCCGAGCGCCTGAAGAGCAAGCTGCTGGAAGAAGAGAAAATTGTTGACCTGGTAGCAGGCCCCGATGCCTACCGCGACCTGCCCAACCTGGTTAAGCAGGTAGACGAGGGTGATAAGGCGGTGAACACCTTCCTTTCGCGTGAAGAGACCTATGCTGATATTAGCCCTGTGCGCCTGAACAGCAACGGCGTAACAGCATTTATTAGTATTATGCGTGGGTGTGACAATATGTGCTCGTTTTGTGTGGTGCCCTTTACACGGGGCCGTGAGCGCAGCCGCGACCCTGAAAGCATTGTGAATGAGGCCCGCCAATTGTTTACGCAGGGCTACCGCGAGGTAACGCTGCTGGGCCAGAATGTAGACTCGTACAAGTGGAGCCCCCTGGAAGACCTGAAGGGCAAAGCGCAGATAGAAAAAACAGAGCAGGCCGGCCAGGAGGTGCCCGTAGTGAACTTTGCCCACCTGCTTGAGATGGTGGCCAAGGTGCACCCCGATTTGCGCATCCGCTTTTCAACCTCGCACCCCAAAGATATTACCGATGAGGTACTGCATACCATGAACCGCTACGAGAATATCTGTAAATACATACACCTGCCCGCCCAGAGCGGCAACAGCCGGGTGCTTGAGCTGATGAACCGCACCTATACCCGCGAATGGTATATTGACCGGGTAGATGCCATCAGGCGTATTTTGGGCAACGAGTGCGGCATCTCTTCTGATATGATTGCAGGCTTTTGCACTGAAACAGATGCAGAGCATGATGAGACGCTTACCCTGATGGATTATGTACAGTACGATTTTTCGTATATGTTTTATTATTCAGAACGGCCCGGCACACTGGCCGCGCGTAAGTTTGAAGACGACATACCCCTGCCTACGAAAAAGAAACGCCTGAACGAAATTATTGAGAAGCAGCGTGAAATATCGTTGCAGCGAAACCGACTGAATATAGGGAAGGTAGAAAAGGTGCTGATTGAGGGCACCTCGCGCCGCTCTGACGCGCACCTGCAAGGGCGCACCAGCGCCAACAAGGTGGTTATTTTTGAGCGGGGTAACCTGCAAAAAGGCCAATATGTGCATGTGCGCATTGACGACTGCACCGCTGCTACCCTGAAGGGAACAGTAGTGCAGGCCGGGTAACCGGCACCGGCCGGAGGGCCACAGCGTTGGCCCCTACCTATTTCATTAAAAAGCTATTAATTTGAGAGACGCAGAGATATTAAGCATTAAACAACGCTTTGGCATTATAGGCAACTCTCAGCTGCTGAACCATGCCATACAGGTAGCCGTGCAGGTAGCCCCCACCGATATGACGGTGCTGATTACGGGCGAGAGCGGCGTAGGTAAGGAATCGTTTTCAAAAATTATACACCACTTAAGTGCGCGCAAGCACGGCCAGTTTATTGCTATTAACTGTGGGGCCATACCCGAAGGCACTATTGATTCAGAATTGTTTGGCCATGAAAAGGGCGCTTTTACCGGTGCGCACGAGGCCCGTAAAGGCTATTTTGAGGTAACTAACGGAGGCACCATATTTTTAGATGAAATTGGTGAGATGCCCAACAACACACAGGCAAGGTTATTGCGGGTGTTAGAAAACGGTGAGTTTATACGGGTGGGCTCATCGAAAATTATGAAAACCGATGTGCGCGTGGTGGCCGCCACCAATGTGAAGCTGCTGGAGGCCGTGAAAGATGGTAAGTTTAGGGAAGACCTGTATTACCGCCTGAATACGGTGCCCATTTTTGTGCCTCCGCTAAGAGAGCGTGGCACCGATTTGCTGCTGCTGTTCAGGAAGTTTGCCACTGATTTTGCTGAGCGCTACCGCACCAAGCCCGTTACGCTTACTGAAGAAGCCCGGAATATATTACTCAGGTTCAGGTTTCCGGGCAACATCAGGCAGTTGAAGAATCTGGTAGAACAGATTTCAGTGATTGAGCTTGACAGGGAGATAGATGCCGACACGCTGCGGCGGTACCTGCCCAGTGACAAGCCTATGTTGCCTGCCCTGCTTGACCAGGTAGCTGAAGACAACAGCAAGGTTTCTGAAAGAGACCTATTATACAAAATTTTGTTCGATATGAAGAACGATATGAA
>CAZXTW010000388.1:0-6276 GCA_964643525.1 uncultured Roseivirgaceae bacterium | reverse complement strand
TAGACTTAGGATCTAGCGCCTCACGGCATGGGGGTTCGAGTCCCTCCATCCGCACAAAGTACTAAACCCTCTATCCTTACTAATAAGGAATATGAGGGTTTTTAATTTGGTATACATTCTAAATCTGGATGCCTTGGATATCACATTAGACAAGAAAAACGATACTGAAGCTCTAATTAAAATTACGTTAAAGGAAGCTGATTATCAACCGCAGGTACAGGAAAAAATTAAAGACTACGCCAAGAAGGCCAATATGAAGGGCTTCAGGCCTGGCAAGGTACCCCCAGGGCTTATTAAGAGAATGCTGGGTACCCAGTTTTTGGTAGAAGAGGTACAGCAGCTACTCAACACAAAGCTTTCTGATTACATTAAGTCATCAGACTTGTTGTTGCTGGGCGAACCCCTGCCAGATGAAGAGGCTATGAAAGCCATTGACTGGAATACACAGAAAGACTTTGAGTTTTTATATGAGGTAGGCTTTGCCAAAGAGTTTACTTACCAATTGCCAGAGGCAGGCCAGATGACCGAGTATAGCATTGCCGTTACTGACGAGGAGGTAGAAGAGGCCGTTGCACGCATGCGCAAGCAACACGGCACTATGGATACCCCCGAAGTAGCTACAGAGGGCGATATTGTGTTTGGTGAACTGAAAGATGCAGAAGGCGAGTTGCTTGACAGCGTGGCCATTAGCCCCGAAGACATGAAGGAGGATGCCAAGGGTAAGTTTGAGGGGATGAAAGAAGATGACACCACCAGCTTTGAGTTGTTTGATGTGCTGAATGATATAGAAGTTGCCACCAGGTTGATTTCTGCCAAAACCAAAGAAGAGATTGAGGCCATTACCGGCGAGGTAAGCTTTACTGTAAGCCAAATTAGCCGCAGGGTACCCGCCGAATTTAATAAGGAGTTTTATTTAAAGGCTGTAGGCGACGACAGTTTTGAAAGTGAAGCTGATTTTCGTGAAAAGGTCCGCAGCGATATTGCCGCTAACTACAGCCGCGACACCAATTACCTGCTGGAGCGCGATATGACCAAGGCCATTTTGGCTAATACTGAGGTAGAAATGCCTGAGGCGTTTTTGAAAAAGCTGATGAGCAAAAACGAGGAGCTTACTGAAGAGCAGGTTGAAGAAAACTTTGACAAGTCTGTTGAAGACCTGAAGTGGTCATTAATTCGTGACCAGATAGCCAAAGAGCATGAAATAAAGGTTGGCCATGACGAGGTGCTGAACAAAGTGAAAGAGATGTTTGGCGCGTTGAATGTGAGCCCTGAAATGGCCGCCCAGATGGATGCCTTTGCAAACAATTACCTGCAACAAGAAAATGGCGAAAACTACATGCGTGTGCACATGCAGGTAATGAATGCCAAATTGTTAGAAATTGTGCGCGAGAAGGCTGAAATTGAGCAAAAAGAGGTAAGCCTTGATGAATTTAAAGAGCTGGCCCAAGCTGCCCAGTAGGCCCCAGCCATTACCGAATAGTTTTCAAAGTCCTTTTAACCAAGGGCTTTTTTTTTATTTTTGTAACCAGCACTTGATAGTTTACATATGATTAATAAAGAAGAATTCAGAAAGTACGCCGTTCATCATCAAGGCATAAGTGGCACCACAGTTGATGCTTATGCGAATCACATTGAAAACATGACGCGCTCAGTGATTGAAGAGCGCCCCACCCGGTTTGCTGAAATAGGCGTGTTTTCACGTCTGATCATGGACCGGATCATCTTCCTGGGCATGCAGGTAGATGACAACATTAGCAATGTTATTACCGCACAGTTGTTGTTTTTAGAGTCAACCGACCCTAAGAAAGACGTGTTGCTGTATATTAACAGCCCTGGTGGTTCAGTGTATGCAGGCTTAGGTATTTATGATACCATGCAGTATGTAGGCCCAGATGTGGCCACCATTTGCACTGCGCTGGCTGCCTCAATGGGTGCAGTACTGCTTGCAGGTGGTGCGGCCAACAAACGCTCGGCCCTGCCCCATGCACGTATTATGATACACCAGCCCATGAGCCAAATGCAGGGGCAAGCCTCTGACATGGAAATTTCTTTGAAGCAAACCATGTTGGTAAAAGAAGATTTGTACAACATACTTGCCAAGCACAGCGGCAAAACGTTTGAGCAAATTGAGAAAGACTCTGACAGAGATTACTGGCTGCGGGCTACCGAAGCCAAAGAGTACGGATTGATTGATGAGGTATTAGAAAGAAAGTAAGGGTAGGATTAAATTCAACATTATGGCAGATGTAACTTGCTCGTTTTGTGGCAGAAGCAAAAAAGATGTAGACCTGATGATTTCGGGCATTCATGCTCATATCTGCAACTATTGTATTAATCAGGCACACCAGATATTGCTTGAGGAGGTGAAGACCAAGGAGGTGAAAAACGTGCCTAAGTTTAACCTGATTAAGCCCTCTGAAATTAAGCTGCACCTTGACCAGTATGTTGTTGGGCAAGACGACGCCAAAAAGGTCATATCAGTGGCCGTGTACAACCACTATAAAAGGTTAATGCAGCAGCGCAGTGACGACGAGATCGTTATTGAGAAATCAAACATTATTATGGTAGGCGAAACCGGAACGGGTAAAACCTACCTTGCGCGCACCATTGCCCGCATTTTGCAGGTACCCTTTTGTATTGCCGATGCCACGGTGCTGACTGAGGCCGGTTATGTGGGTGAAGATGTAGAGAGCATTTTAACCAGGTTGCTGCAAGCTGCCAATTATGATGTAGAAGCCGCAGAGCGGGGCATTGTGTATATTGACGAGATAGACAAGATTGCCCGTAAAAGCGATAACCCTTCAATTACCAGAGATGTAAGTGGCGAGGGTGTGCAGCAGGCTTTATTGAAGCTTCTTGAAGGCACTTCTGTTAATGTGCCCCCTCAGGGTGGCCGGAAGCACCCCGACCAGAAAATGATTTCTGTTAATACAGAAAACATCTTATTTATATGCGGCGGCGCTTTTGACGGCATAGCCAAGAACATTGCCTCAAGGTTGAATACTAAGCCCCTGGGCTTTGCTACCAACCGCGAAAATGTGAATAAGGCCAATGTTGACCGCGACAATATGTTGCGCTACATTACAGCCCCCGACCTGAAAAGCTTTGGCCTGATACCTGAGTTGATAGGAAGGCTGCCGGTGATTACCCACCTTGACCCGTTGAATGCCGATACGCTGAAGAAGATTCTGACAGAGCCTAAAAATGCTTTGGTTAAACAATACACCAAGCTTTTTGAAATGGAGGGCATTAGCCTGTCGTTTGATGATACGGCCATTGATTTTATTGTTGAGAAGGCCACTGCATACAAACTTGGCGCCCGCGGCCTGCGTTCAATCTGTGAGTCAATCATTACTGATGCCATGTTTGAGCTGCCCTCGCAAGATGGGGTTGATAAGCTTGAGATTGACCGCAGCTATGCTGAAGAGAAGTTCGAGAAATCTAATTTTAATCAGTTAAAAGTGGCCTAGCCAAAACTGATTGAATAACCTAAACAAAAGCCCTGCCAGTGCAGGGCTTTTTTATTATATGCCATACATATGCCCTTAAAGCCCTAAGGTACGGGTTATGTGGCGGGCGGTATGGTCTGAAGGCTGGCTGCTGCCAATAATGGCATGCAGGGCCTCATAGTCATTTAACAGTTGCTGGCGCCCCTGGCCCTGGGTAATATGTAGCATGGCTTTTTTTAAGGCTTCAGGGTTGCACGCTTTCTGAATCAGTTCTGCCACCACCAGCTTATTGGCTATCAGGTTTACCAACGATATGTAGGGCACCCTGATTAACACCCGCACAATAGCCGCTGTTATGGCACTTGTTTTATAACACACCACCTGAGGCACCTTAAACAGGGCGGTTTCTAGGGTAGCCGTGCCTGAAGTAACAAAAGCGGCATGGGCATGGCAAAGCAGGTCGTAGGTTTCATCAGTAATGATGGTTACCCCTTTGGCCGCCCTGGCTTCAGTATAAAAAGAGTCATCTAAATTATTGACTGCCGCTACTACCACATGGTACTGGCTGGTAAGCTGGGTAGCCGCAGCCAGCATAACTGGTAAAATCTTGGCCACCTCTTGCCTTCTGCTGCCTGGTAGCAGGGCCAGTATAGGCTTATCGTGCAGGTTATGCCTGCTTGTAAACTGATTGTTGGTTTTATGGCTCTTTACTTCATCAAGCAAAGGGTTGCCCACATACTCAACCGTATAGTCATACCGCTGGTAAAAAGCTTTTTCAAAGGGTAGTATAACGTACATATGGTCTACCAGGCGCTTAATTTTTAGGGCACGCTTCTGGTTCCATGCCCACACTTTGGGCGATATGTAGTAGTATACCTTTATATTATGCTTCTTGGCAAATGCGGCTATTTTCAAGTTAAAGCCGGCATAGTCAATCAATACCAGTGCATCGGGGCGATTGGCCAGCAGGTCGGCCTTGCACTGCTTCATGTAACGGCTAATGGTGCGCAGGTTCATGAGCACTTCAACAAAACCCATAAAGGCCAGGTTTTTGTAATGCACCACCAGTTGTGCACCAGCCTGTTGCATGGCGTCACCCCCAAAACACCTGAATTGTCCATCGGGGTCATACTGCTTAATGGCCTTAATCAGGTTGGCCCCGTGCATATCGCCAGAGCGCTCACCGGCAATTAAATAGTAACGCATATTAACATTGGTTGTGGGGTAGTGGTGGTATGGACGCCAAGAGGGTCAGAGCTTAGTGTGCGGTGCACTCTACAAAGTTTTTTTCTGTTTCGTACAGTCGCAAAGCATGCAGTTGGGCATTGGTGGCTAGTTCAGAAACTTTTGGTGAAAGAATTTTCCATATTTCAGTAACAAGCACCTCGCAACTGGTCATTTTGTTAGCCATAAAAGGCACATCTTCATTAATATTTTTCTGGTCAAGCAGGTCAATCACTTCCTGTTGCACCAGGTGGTGTAGCTGGCTGGGGTCAATTACATACCCAGAGCCATTTTGGGGCTGGCCTTTAACCGTAACCACCAGCTCAAAGTTATGGCCATGCCAGTTGGCATTAGCACAGGGGCCAAATACAGCCTCATTTTTGGCTGCCGTCCAGGCCGAATTGTAAAGCCTGTGCGCTGCATGAAAGTAACTTCTGTGGCTTGTGGTTAACATGTAGTTACAATACTATTTTCACTCCGTACTTTGCCGGGGGGTGCAACACTGTAAAAATACAGCCTTACAACACCAGCTCAAAATAAGGCTGCAAATATACAAAATTGCTTCCATTTTAAGGCTTTATAGTAAATTGCAGCCTTAAAACATGTGTAGCTTATGATTGTTGTCACTGGCGCGGCAGGCTTTATTGGCAGTTGCCTTATTGCTTACCTGAATCAAAAGGGGTTTAATAATATTGTTGCTGTTGATGCTTTTGGCATTGAAGAAAAGGCTGGCAATTTACAGGGAAAGCGTATTTACCGTGAGGTAGACCGCCGCGTGTTTATTGACTGGCTGGGCCAGGAGGCCAACCAGGTTGAGTTTATTTTTCATATTGGTGCGGTTACAGATACTACCCGTTCTGATAAGGCCATTTTTGATGACCTGAACCTGAATTACAGCAAAGCCATTTGGCAGGCTTGCGCAGCCCACCAGATACCTTTGGTTTATGCCTCTTCTGCAGCAACGTATGGTATGGGCGAGCACGGTTATGATGACACCCACGAGGTAATAGATAAGCTGCACCCCATGAACCCTTACGGGGTAAGTAAAAACGAGTTTGATAAGTGGGCCATACAACAGCCCGAGCAACCCTGGTTTTGGGCAGGGCTTAAGTTTTTTAATGTGTATGGCCCTAACGAATACCACAAAGGGCGTATGGCCTCGGTTATTTTTCATGCTTATAACCAGATTAAAGCTACGGGGGGCATGAAGTTGTTCCGCTCGCACAACCCCAGCTATGCCAATGGCCACCAACAGCGCGATTTTATTTATGTGAAAGACCTGGTACAGGTTTGCCATTTTTTTATGCACCATAGAAAAGACTCTGGCATTTATAACCTGGGCACAGGCAAAGCACGTACTTTTTTAGACCTGACCAAAGCCACGTTCAAGGCCATGCAGGTGGCAGAGCATATTACTTTTATTGACACACCGGCAGATATTAGAGACAATTACCAGTATTATACGCAAGCCAATATGGCCAAGCTGGCCGCCATAGGCTACCACGAGCCATTTACTGAACTTGAAGATGGCGTGCACGAGTATGTAACACAGTATTTATCTAAAAATGACTACTTTTAAGGTTCGTGATTTGACCAGAACATT
>CAZXTW010000387.1:0-6279 GCA_964643525.1 uncultured Roseivirgaceae bacterium | reverse complement strand
TGGCTGCAAAGCCCGCGACCACCTGGTGCTGAGCACTGCCTGCCAGCATGAAATACCCATTGTTTGTGTGATGGGTGGGGGCTACTCTGAAAAATTAAGTACCATAATTGAAGCACACGCCAATACCTACCGCCTGGCCGTTGAGTTGTTTACTTAGTTGTATTAGCCATGTTTATGGTGTATATATGGGGTGAATTGATGTAATAACACCAAAAAGGCCTGTAATTCATTGATTTTTTACCGAACTTTAATCATAAGGTTTACGCTATACCCAATAACTGCCAGACCAACAAACCGCCAACCTTTGAAAGTATCAGACCATATTAAGTTTAGAGACAGTGTGCTGCTCACCCTGCTGTTTGTAGCGGTGTTGTGGTTCATCAAATCTTTCGAGGTGGCCATGGAGGTGAACTTTACCAACTACGGTATTTACCCCCGCAAGTTTAACGGCACCATTGGCATATTCTTAAGCCCGCTCATTCATGGCGATTATAAGCACTTGTTTGCCAATACCGTGCCCCTGGTAATGCTTACCATTGGCCTGCTGTACTTTTACCGCCGCATTGCCTTCCCGGTATTTTTTCTGATTTACTTCATGTCGGGCATATGGGTGTGGCTGGTGGCCCGTGAGGCTTACCATATAGGCTCAAGTGGTATTGTGTATGGCCTGGTAGGCTTTTTGTTATTCAGCGGGCTGTTCCGCCGCGATGTGCGCAGCATTGCCATTGCCCTGATTGTGGTATTTCTTTATGGGGGCATGCTGCAGGGCATCTTTCCGCAGGCAGGCAAAGATGTTTCGTTTGAGTCGCACCTGATGGGCCTGATTGCAGGCGTGTACTGTGCGTTTCATTTCAGGCGGGTTGATGTTGGCCTGCGCGACAAAAATGTGCAGGCATTGCCAGAAGTAATTGAAGAGGCCCCGGCAACCCTTACCGGCATTGAAGCCAACCTGTCTGAACCAGCGGTGGCTGTTGAACCGGGTACCATAGGGCAACCCACCTTTGTGTACCAGTACAAGCCCACAGAAAAAAAGCCCACGCCAGCTGCTAACCCTGGAACTACTACACAGCGCAAACAGGCAAAGGCAGGCAAACCAGCCGATAGCCCCAAGCCAAAAAGCAGTGTAGTGTATACTTATACCTACCAGCAGGGCAATAACCCCACGCCACCCCAAAGCCCTAACGACGCGGTGGCGCCTGGCCCCGATGACAAGCCAGATGCCTGACCCCCCTGTGTAAGAACACTAGCCCCATTACTTATAATATGCTGCTGATATGGCGTATTATTGCAGCAGTATATTTTTCTACAATTAAATTATAAAAGCCATGAAGCATTTTTCAATTGGCCTTAACGTGGTGCTAATCATAGCCGTTGGGGTGCTGTATTACCTCCACTTTAGCAGCCAGGCCCCTGGCAGCATCAGCACAGGGCCAGCCATGCCCAATGCTACTGCCCAGAACAAAATATTGTTTGTAAATATTGACAGCCTGTTTAACAACTACGATTACTTTACTGACCAAAGTAAAGTGTTTGACGCTAAGCGCACTGAGTTAGAGGCCGATTACCAAAACCGCGCAACGGGCCTGCAACGTGAAATTGACCAGTTTAAAAAAACTGCCGGTAGTATGACGGTAAACCAGGCGAGAGGCCGTGAAGCAGAACTGATGCAAAAACAACAGCAGTTGTTGCGCTTTCAGGAACAGCTGGGCAATGAGTTGGCCCAGTTTGAAAGCAGTACCAGTACTGAAATGCAAACGCGTGTGGCAGAATACCTGCGCCGCTATGGCCTGGCCAATGAAGCCACCTATATATTGAGTTATGCAGATAGGGGCAGCAGCGTACTTTTTGCTAATTCAGGTTTAGACATTACCCAACAGGTGGTTGATGCGCTGAATGCAGAGTACCAAAACCAGGGCGGGCAGGGGGCTGGCGCTGGCTTACCGGCCGATAGCGTGCAAAAACCTTAAGCGGCACGCCGTACCTTAGTGTTGCCTTAAAGTATTAGCAATGGGTGATTTTTTTGCATTATTTAACGATCGTGCCCCCGCCCATTGTATTTACCCTACTTTTTTGCTTGCTTGCCTCTGATAGACACAGCGATAATTTTCTTATACAGCAGCGCACATTTTTAGGGTAATTGCATTTCTTGTATTAATCCGTAAATTTAGGAAGGCTTTTAGGCTTAAAAGCATAAAGCATTAGACAAAACAAGGACTATGGTCAGGTCTTTTCTATCCTTTTTGGGGGCAGAGCCTGAAGAAGATACCCGTGTACTCCTGCTGTTGGGCAAGGGGTTTTTCATGGGTGTGTTTTTGGCATCGTATGTTATTGCAGCCGAAGTGCTGTTTTTAAAGACACCAGGGCTGGGGGCCGACTGGCTTGAACCAGCTGTATTTACTGGTGGTGCGGCCGGGCTGGTATCGGCCGTGTTGTTTACCTTTTTGCAAAAAAGAATACGCTTTTCCCGGCTGGTGCTGTTTAACCTGCTGGCCTTTGCTGTTTTTATGCTGGGCATCAGCTTTCTGTTTCAATATACCCGGCAGGGTGCTTTGGCCGATACCATAGCCTACCGTGCTGTGGTGTTTACCAGTTTTGTGATGATTGGCCCCATTGCTGCCCTGCTGCTGTTGGGCTTTTGGGGTACGTTTAACAGGCTGTTTAACCTGCGCCAGTCAAAAAGAATTATTGGCGGGATAGATACCGGCCAGCTAACGGCTACCATCATTGCCTTTTTTGCCATTGGTTTAATACCCAAAGAGAGTTACGACTCGTCAGACCTGATTGTGATCTGTGCCATTTGTATGGTAGGGGCTTTTGTGTTTACGCTTATTATTGTGCGTAAATATGACCTGAATGCCCTGACCGAGCAGCGTGCGGCCGAAGCCAGC
Organism: uncultured Roseivirgaceae bacterium; assembly: GCA_964643525.1. GTDB lineage: Bacteria > Bacteroidota > Bacteroidia > Cytophagales > Cyclobacteriaceae > CAZXTW01. The sequence continues at coordinate 3,391 of CAZXTW010000387.1, read as the reverse complement.
CAGGCTGAAGCTACAGCCAAAGAAAGCAAGTATGTTGATTTGTATAAGAACCCCTACCTGCGCATACTGTCTATATTTCTGGTTATTTCAATGACGGCCACCCTGTTTATGGAGGTAACCTTCTTAAATACGGTTGAAAGCTACTACCAGGATGAGGCAGAACTGAAAACCTTCCTGGCCTTTTTTGAGGGTTTAATTATGGTGGTGAGCTTTTTAATACAAACCTTTTTAAACGATTGGATAATTGGCACTTACGGGCTGCGGGTGGCGCTATTGGTGATGCCTGCCATACTTGGGCTGTTTGTTTTGGGTGCCTCGGTAGTAAGCATTCCGTACCCCTACGAGGCCCTGTTTGCCCAATGGACTGACATAAACCTGAGCCGGCAAGACCAGTTGATGGCTCGGCAAAACATGATTTACTTCTTTCTGTTTGTATCACTGGGCAGGCTTATATCTGCTGCCCTGAAAGATGCCCTCGAAAGCCCGGCCTACAAGCTGTTTTTCCTTCCATTAGACATAAAGGTACGTTTTGATATACAGGCCAAAATTGAAGGGGTGGTGAACGAGTTTTCTAAGCTTATTGCCGGTGTGCTGCTGCTGGGCCTGGGCCTGCTTACCTTCTTAAACCTGATACATTACACCGTTTTGATTATTGCCTTTGTGGTGCTGATGTTTTGGGTAACAGGCAAATTGTATATAGAGTACCGCCAAACGCTGCGCCAAACGCTAAACCGCAACCGCAAGCAGGAGAGCACCCATATTAAAGACGAAACCAATGTAACCCAACTGCTTGAGCAGCAGCTGGCCACCCCCAACCAGGGTAAGGCCATATATGTGTTGAAGCTGTTAGAGCGCATAGAGCCCTTTTTAACTGAAAACCTGATGGTGCAGCTGGTGCGCCAAAAGGGCGGCAAACTAAAAGATTACATTCTAAGCAAGGCACGTAACAATACCGTACTGGCCCAGCAGCCAGCCATACGGAATGCGCTGAACGGGCAGAGCAACCCAGAGGCCAACCATGATTATAGCCTGCCCAGCCTTAAAAAGCTGGCACGTTCTGAATGGCCCAACGACCGTATTCAAGCGGCACAGCTGCTGGCAGCGACCGCCACCATCATCATCGACGTCGTCAAAAGGGGAGTTTCCCTTCGTCCGAAGGTGCGGCGGCGGGCGCAGCCACCGCCACTGACGATTATTTGAACCTGGTTGCCGAGCTGATGAAAGACGTTAACAATCATGTGCGGCGCGAGGCCATTATGACAGCGGGCCGGCTTAAGGCGCAGGAGCTGTGGCCAGCCCTGATTGCCAACCTGAGCAATGCCTCATCGTCAAACACAGCAACGTCGGCCATAGTGGCTATTGGCGAAGATATGCTGACTGAGCTGGAGGTTGCCTTTAACAGAACCGGTACTGATCAGGAAACCAGGGTACGCATTATACAAATATATGGCCGCATTGGGGGCGAGGCAGCGGCTGACCTGCTGTGGCGTAAGCTGGATGTAAACGACCGTAAGGTGTTTTCACAGGTGCTGCTGTCGTTAAGCCAGCTCAATTACCACGTGACGGATTTACAGGCAGCCCGTATAAAGATTACCATTGAGGCTGATATTCAGGATATTGTCTGGAACCTCTCTGCCTATGACCAGCTTCCGGCCAATGAAGAGTTTGACGACCTCAGGCAGGCCCTTCAGGAAGAGGTTGACCACGACTATGACCATATTTATATGTTGCTGGCCATGACGTACGACTCAAACTCGATACAACTGGTGCGTGAAAATGTGCAGAGCGGCATTAGCGATAATATTACTTTTGCGCTTGAACTGCTTGATGTGTTCATTACAGAAGATTTAAAGCCCAAGCTTTTTCCTGTACTTGATGATTTACCCCTGAAAGAACGCATCCGCAAGCTTGACGAGTACTACCCACAAGAGCAGTTTGAGTCGTTAGAAGACCTGCTGCTGAAAATAGTAAACAGAGACTACAACCACATAGAACGCTGGCCCAAGGCCCTTGCGCTGTACCATTTGGGGCGTGTGCCCAATATGCATGCCAGCATGGACCTGATTGCCAACCTGTTTAACCCCAACACACTGCTGCGCGAAACAGCCGCCTGGGCCCTGTACCAGATTGACCGTGAAAGCTACCACCTGCACACCCGCCGGTTAGATGCTGACACCAAGCGTGAGCTTGACCGCATAATTGTACCACACGTTTCTGGCGTAGAAACCACCCCCAAGGCCACTTTGAACGTAAGGCGCATCCGCCTGTTGAAATACCTGCCCGCATTTACGCAAATACCCGGCGTGGTGCTGGCCGAGTTGTGCACTACCCTGGAAGAGTTGCACCTGCAGCCCGATACGGTATTGATTAAAGAAGGTGACAGTGGCAACACCCCCATGTATGTGGTGGTGCGTGGCCTGGTTAAGGTGTTGGTAGGTGGGCAGGTGGTGCGTGAGCTGGGCGAAATGGAACTGATTGGTGAGAGCCATGTGCTGGACACCGACGTGAACCAGGCCACCTTTGTGACGGCCGAAGAGGCCGTACTGTACAAGCTTGACAAAGACAAGTTTTACGCGCTGCTTTCTAAAGAGTATGAAATGATCAATGGCCTTTTAAACATCATTGACCAAAAATATGCGCATGAGCACGATGCACAATCAGCAACTGCCCTGGCCTAGACAATAGCCTGGCCCTGGCAACGATGAATTTACTACGAGCAACCGAACACGATTAAGACCATGGCTATCAATACAACGGTAGTGATTTTACATCATAAGAATGATAACCGCACTGACGATGACGACAGCAGGGGGTGGATTGCCAGCTTTCACCGTTTTCTGGTTACTATACTTGACCAGATGCTTGATGAAACCCCTAAAATTGTTTTGCGCTCAGATGCTGACGACCAACAGGTAGAAGCCTACAGCGAGCGTACCGTGCTGATACCCGTGTTTAGCCAATCGTTTGCCCGGTCTGAACTGTTAATTAACGGGTTACGCAATTACCTGAAGCAGCGCCGTAGTGATGGAGGGCTGTATGTGGGCGACCGCCCCCTGGTTTTGAAGGTGTACAGGCACCCGGCTGCGGTTGATGACTTTTTTCCTGAATTGCGCGCCACCCTGAATTACAATTTTTACCATACTGATATTAGAACACAGGACATACTGGAGTACAACCGCTTTTTTGGCAACCGCCTGGAGCGTAACTTCTGGATGAAGCTGGTTGATATAGCGTATGATGTGTACCTGCTGTTGCGTCAGGTACACCCTGAGCTTGAAAGTAAAACGGCCCTGCGCCTGGTTCAGGAGCCTACCACCGTATTTTTGGCTGAGGTTGCCAACGACCTGACCACCCACCGCGATGCCATAAAGCGTGAACTGTTGCGCTACGG